>NZ_JASBSF010000169.1 GCF_030149085.1 Microbacterium sp.
CACGCTGCGCTCGGACCGTGGGCTGCTGCTCAACAGCTATCAGGGCGGGCTGCTCGTTCCCGAGACGACGATCTTCATGCTGCCGGCCGACACCTACGGCATCACACTGCAGTTCTCGTTCGGCATCTACGTCGAGGGCACGGCAAACGACGATGCCTCGTTCGCGCAGCAGACGATCTATCAGTACCTGCCGATCGCGATCTACAACGATCAGGGCACGCTGAACATCGTGGCCAACCAGCCGACAACGGCGCCGCAGGGCTGATCGGGCCACCGCGCCGCGCCGCCCCGGTCAGGCGATCGCGCCGCCCGCCGGACTGGTCTTGAGGTCTCTGGTGCCGGGTGGAGCTGCGTCGGGCCAAACAGCGGCGAGCTCCTCCTCGGAGCGCAGTGCATAGCGCGTCACGCGGACCTCGATCGCTTCGCGATAGTCGAGGTTCGGCACGGCTCTCGCCGTCGCGGCCTTCACCACGTCATCGAGGTTCTCGATGCGCTGGTCGCCTGACACCGCCACGACGTGGCGACCGACCCGACCGCGGTGGGCGGCATCGGGCAGCAGCTCATGAAGCGCCATCGACGCTGCGCGGTCGACCGCTACTGCTGCCGGGCCACCGAAGGCTGCGCGGATGAGGGCGAGGTCGGGAACCTCGACGACATAGACCGTCACGGCGCCGTGGGAGGCGATATCTGAGCGCAGCGCAGCGATGATGTACTCGATCTGCCGGGCTCGAGTCTCCAACGCGCGGTCGCTCCACCACACGGCAACGCAGAGTGCCGTTATGAGCAGGATGCTCAGGACGGATGCCGTCAGGGGAGAAAAGAGCGCTTGAAATGTGGGAGCGCGCTCACCGACAGCAAAAAACAGCACGGTGCGGATCGCCGAGTACGCGGCGTAGATCGCAAAGATGGCTCCGATCAGCCGGAAGGGTGCGATCGTTCGTGCCGGCAGGCGGAAAGCTTCGACCGCGACGCCCGCGCACCCCACAGCTACGAGGATCAGCCGCAGGACGAAGCCATCGGTCGGGCCGCCGATGACAGCGCTGACCGTTGCGCTGGTGACAAAGGTCACAGCGACGGCCCCCGCAACGACCCAGCCGGGGGCCATCGCGTTCTCCCGCAGCTGCCGCATGCCCGCCCAGAAGTATGCGGGCCCGCCGACCAGCGCCGCGTTCGCCGCAGCGATGATGATCGGCGTCGGGTTTGCGGGCACGAGGGCGGTCGCGATACCGGCGACGACCCCGCTCAGGGCTGCGGCCGCGGCAAAGCGCAGAAAGTTCCTGCGCGCGGCGCGGCCACCGTTGGGAACCGGGGTTGCGGGAAACTGGACGATGGCCGGAGCGGCGATCACGAAGGCGATCGCCAGGACGGCAGACAACTCCAGTACACTCATTCTGCACTTCTGTTTCTCGGGGCCTCGGGTGTTCACCGGAGGTTTTCTTGAGGAAAACCTGAGGTGATGCTCTTCGACAACAGACCGGATGCTTGAGCCGAGTGTAGCAGTGTGGTTACAGCACTTCGGATGGCACGCGGATTGATGGAAGGAGCGTGCTGATGTCCCACTGGGAAGCCCCGTACGTTCCTCCGTACCCGCAGCAAGCTCAGCCCGCTCTTGGGCAGTACCCGGGCGCGGCGTACGCGGGGCCGCAGTATGCGGATCCGACCGATGGCCAGCCGCAATACGCGCAGCCTCAGTACGCGCAGCCTCAGTACGCGCAGCCGCAGTACGACCCCCGGTTCCCGAACGCGCAGGTCGAGACCTCTCACGCTGAGTTCACCGACGAGTTCGAGTCGGTGCTCGAGCGCATCTCTGTGCACCGGTCGACGATCGGATGCGTCATCCCCTGCTACAACG
>NZ_JASBSF010000176.1 GCF_030149085.1 Microbacterium sp.
GTGTTGCGCTCGATGAGCTTGGTCATGATGCCGCCCTTGGTCTCGATACCGAGGCTCAGCGGGGTGACGTCGATGAGCAGAACGTCCTTGCGCTCGCCCTTGAGGACGCCCGCCTGGAGGGCCGCACCGACGGCGACGACCTCATCGGGGTTCACACCCTTGTTGGGCTCCTTGCCACCGGTCTCTTTCTTGACGAGGTCGCTCACGGCTGGCATACGGGTCGAACCACCCACGAGCACGACGTGGTCGATGTCGCCGACCTTGATGCCGGCTTCGCGGATGACGTCCTCGAACGGCTTCTTGGTGCGGTCCAGCAGGTCCTTGGTGAGGTCCTCGAACTTGGCGCGGGTGATCGTCTCGGACAGCGACACAGGGCCGTTCTCCGTCAGCGACAGGTAGGGCAGGTTCACGCTCGTGGATGCCGAGCTCGAGAGCTCCTTCTTCGCCTGCTCCGCGGCCTCCTTGAGGCGCTGCAGCGCGATCTTGTCGCCCGAGACGTCAACGCCGGTCGTGTCCTTGAACTGCTTGATCAGGTAGTCGACGACCCGCTGATCCCAGTCGTCACCACCGAGGCGGTTGTCGCCCGCGGTCGAACGCACCTGGATGGTCGAGAAGTCGTCATCCTTGCCCACTTCGAGCAGTGACACGTCGAAGGTCCCGCCACCGAGGTCGAACACGAGGATGAGCTCGTCTTCCTTGCCGCGGTCCAGGCCGTAGGCCAGAGCGGCAGCAGTCGGCTCGTTGATGATACGCAGGACGTTCAGACCCGCGATCTCGCCGGCCTCCTTCGTCGCCTGACGCTCGGCGTCGTTGAAGTAGGCGGGGACGGTGATGACGGCATCCGTCACCGTGTCACCGAGGTACTGCTCGGCATCGTGCTTCAGCTTGGCGAGGATGCGTGCCGAGATCTCTTGGGGCGTGTACTTCTTGCCGTCCACATCGAAGGTCCAGGTGGTGCCCATGTGGCGCTTGACCGACGAAACGGTGCGGTCGACGTTGGTGACGGCCTGACGCTTGGCGGTCTCGCCGACGAGCACCTCGCCGTCCTTCGTGAATGCGACCACCGACGGGGTGGTGCGGAAGCCCTCGGCGTTGGCGATGACCTTGGGCTCGCCGCCCTCGAGGACGCTGACGACGGAGTTGGTGGTTCCGAGGTCGATTCCCACTGCACGTGGCATCTGTTTCTCCTTGTTCTGCGTGGAAGCGATGTTCCGGTTGAAAGTCGACTCGCGTCACCCACGAGAGGTTGAGCCGCGATGACTCAAGCCTAGCGAGCCGGCAGTGGCATGTCAATCGGAGTTGAGTCTTATCATATCAAGTTTGCGGCGACGATAATGTCTGCGTGAACCTTCCCTGGCACTTCGCTCCGCTGCGCGGCGAGCGCGTGACACTCGACCTTCTGCGAGCCGACGATGTGGAGGTGCTGAGTACCATCCAGGGCGACCCGGCGATCGTGCGGTACATGCTCTACGAGGCGCGGTCGCGCGAGCAGGTCATTGCCGCGATCGAGCGCGACAGCGCCCACGACTGCCTCGAGAGGGCCGGTGACTACGTGCAGCCGGCGATCCGGGATGCCGATGGCCAGCTGGTCGGAACGCTGTACTTCACCCTCGTCAGCACCGATGACCGCACCGCCGAGATCGGATGGCTGCTGTCAGCATCCGCGCGGGGAAAGGGCTATGCCACCGAGGCTGCCGAGATCTTTCTGCGCGTCGGATTTGAAGACCTCGGGTTGCACCGGATCTCTGCCGAACTCGATCCGCGCAACGACGCCTCAGCCGCAGTCTGCCAGCGCCTCGGCATGCGACACGAGGCACACCTCCGCGAGAACATGTGGCTGAAGGGCGAGTGGGTCGACACGGCGATCTACGCGATCCTCGAACAGGACTACCGGCGCGCGCACGCCTGACCCCAGCAGCGCTTCACACGGTCTTCGCGAGGGTTTGCAGCGCGATCACCAGGAAGCCGAGCCCGACAAGGATGCCCAGAGCGATCACTCGTTCCCACCACCGCGCGTGGGAGCGACGTACGGCGAGCCATCCGATCAGGGCGAGGGTGACGATGTAGACGATGGCGGCGGCACTGATCGCCGTAGAAAGGGCGATGATCTCGAGCCATCCGAGCAGCATCAGCCCCCCTGGCACGAGAACCGTCGACAGGCCCCCACCGGCAACGCGCAAGAGCACAACCCAATCCGCGCCGTGAGGGAACTCACCCTCCACCGCCAGGTGCGAGACCACGTCAGACACGAACCCCGCGATCGTGATCCCGAGCACACCGAACAGCAGGGCAAGCAGGGCGTGGTCGGCATCCGCATGATCGGAGCCGGCGACCACGAGGACGATGGCAAGCCCGGTGAAGGTGGCGTAGATCCGTTCGCGGAGATACGCACCGACAGCCCGACTGCCGCCGGTGTTGAAGAGGCGGTCATAGCGCCGTTGCATCGATGATCCGCCCTCGGGCGCCGCCACCGGCCGATCGTCTGGACGCTCCGGTCGGTTCCCCCCGTCGGGGTCCTCCGCTGACCCAGGCTTCATCATGTGCCTCCTCAGCTTCCGGCTGCCGCCGCCCGCTGTCGCATCCGCCGCGCCTTCTGCCGCCCCTTGGCCCAGGCGTCGAACCTCGCGGTATCGGGAATGCGCGCCAGGAGGGGCCCGACGACGATCGTGATCAGGACGTAGGCCGTGGCGAGCGCGGCAAGCGATCGGTCGGCCCCGGCCGATACCGCAAGCCCCGCGATGACGATCGAGAACTCCCCGCGAGGCGTGAGCGCGAAGCCGGCACGCCAGCGACCGGGCTCGGCGATCCCGGCCTTACGCGCCGCAAGGTAGCCGGTCAAGACCTTCGTGCCCATCGTGACGATCGCCAGGATGAGCGCGGGGACGAGCACCGGAGGGAGATCGGAGGGGGTGGTGGAAAGCCCGAAGAACAGGAAGAACACTGCCGCGAACAGGTCGCGCAGCGGAGTGAGAACCTGCGTCGCATGCTCGGCCGCGGGACCCGAGATCGCGATGCCCACCAGGAAGGCGCCGACCGCTGCCGACACGTTCGCCTCTGCGGCAAGCCCCGCAACGATCAGGGTGAGCCCCAGCACCGAGAGCAGCAGAACGTCCGCCCGCTTGGACCAGACGAGCTTGGAGACGAGGGGTCCGTGCCGGAGCGCCACCCAGAGGATCAGAAGCACCGCGGCGAGCGCGATCGTGACGCTGATCGTCCCGGCGGCAAGGTCCATGCCGACCAAGACAGCTGTCAGCACCGGAAGGTAGAAGGCCATCGCCAGGTCCTCGATCACCAGGATCGAGAGGATCGTCGGCGTCTCTCGGTTGGGGAGGCGACCCAGATCCTGCAGCACTTTGGCAACGACACCGGATGATGAGACCCACGTGATCCCCGCGAGCACCAGCGCACCGATCGGCCCCCACCCGAGGACGAAGCCGGCGATCGCGCCGGGGATGGCGTTGAGAGCCATGTCTAGGCCGCCAGCCATGCGCGACCTGTTCAGGCTACCCATCAGCTCTTTTGCGTTGTACTCCAGGCCCAGCATCACGAGCAGCAGGATGACGCCGATCTCGGCGCCGACTTCGATGAACTCCTCGCCCTGCGAGATCGGCAGGATCCCGCCCTCGCCGAACGCGAGACCTCCCAGGAGGATCAGTGGAATCGGGGAGATACCAATGCGCCCTGCGAGGCGACCCAGCAGCGCGATGCCGAACAGCAGCGCGCCGATCTCGAGAAAGAGCAGCGCGCCATCATGCATCGATCAAGCGCCGTTCAGAATCCGGACCAGATGCTCCAGGCCCTCGCGGGTGCCGACGACGACCAGGGTGTCACCGGCGCGAAGCACGTCGGAGGGCTCGGGCGCAGGGATGACGCCTGACTCGCGCACGACGGCGACGATCGAGCAGCGCGTGAGCGTGCGTGCTTTGGTATCGCCGAGGGGGCGACCGACGTACGGGGAGTCTGCCCGCACGGGAATCTTCTCCATCTGCAGGCCGGCGAAGGCCTCCTGCAGTCCCGCCAACTGCGTGAGGATCACCGATCCACCCAGAACCTCCGAAAGGGCGGTGGCCTCGTCATCCGTCAATGCCAGAGTGTCGCCACAGCGGTCGGGGTCGTCCTCGTCCGAGATCGCGATTTCGCGGCCACCGTCACGGAAGTTCACCACCGACAGACGCCGACCATCGTCGGTGAGGATGTCGTGACGGATGCCGATACCGGGCAGTTCGGCGCGCTCCACATGAACGGGCATGCGCCCATCTTCGCACCAAAAGGGCTACCCAATGTTCACTCTGGACCCCTAGCGTATGGCGAGTGAGCGATAGCGAGCCCGAACTCCGCGGGGCCCCGGCCTCGGCATCCGACGCGACCCGTGTGCCAACTCCCCCGCCGACCACCGACACCGACGCTCTCGAGAGCCTCGCGGTGCTCTTCCAGGACTCCACCGAGGAGCGCGAGATCCCCCGCAAACAGGTCGTCTCGTGGGCGTTCTGGGACTGGGCGACGCAGCCGTTCAACTCCGTCATCCTCACCTTCGTCTTCGCCGCGCTGTACCTCGTCTCCGACAGTTTCTTGCCCGCTGACGTCGCCTCGCTTCCGGATGATTCCCCGGTGAAGGAGGCGGCGCTGGCAGACCTCACCAGCGGCTATGGCTTGGTCACCACCATCGCGGGGCTTCTCATCCTGTTCCTCGCGCCGGTCCTCGGCCAGCAGGCAGACCGCCGGGGCAGCAAGAAGCGCTGGCTGTTCGTGTTCACGATGCTTCTGGCGCTCGCGCAGTTCGCGCTGTTCTTCGTCTACGCCCAGCCCGTCTTCTTCTGGTACGGCGCGGCAGTACTTGCCGTGGGCGCGGTCATCTCCGAGATCGCCGGCGTCAACTACAACGCCCTCCTCGTGCAGGTATCGACGCCGAAGACCGTCGGCAAGGTCAGCGGCCTCGGCTGGGGCATGGGATATATCGGCGGAATCGTCGCCCTCGTGATCGTCGTCGCGCTCACGTTCGCCGACTGGTTCGGGATGGACACTTCTGACGGACTTGCGTACCGCCTGATCGCGGTCGGATGCGGTGTGTGGACGATCCTGTTCTCCATCCCGCTGTTCCGCAACGTTCCCGAGCCCCCTCCGTCGGCACCCGGCCAGAGCGTCGGCTTCTTCCGTAGCTACGTGGTGCTCGTGAAGGACATCGCGCGGCTGTTCCGGGAGCACCGCCCCACTTTCTGGTTCCTTATCGCCAGCGCCGTGTACCGCGACGGGCTCGCCGGGGTCTTCGCCTTCGGCGGGGTGCTTGCCGCCGTCGCCTTCGGGTTCGGGCCGACTGACGTCATCCTGTTCGCGATCGCCGCAAACGTGGTGGCCGGCCTGTCGACGATCATCGCGGGTCGCTTCGACGACCGATTCGGAGCGAAGGCCGTCATCGTTTTCGCCCTGACGACACTCGTGCTCGTCGCTTTCGTCGTCTTCGCCTTCCACGACCTCGGCGCCGTCATCTTCTGGATCGGCGGGCTCATCCTCTCCGCGATGGTTGGTCCGGCCCAGGCCGCGTCGCGGTCGCTGCTCGCCCGGGTCACCCCGACGGGGATGCAGGGTGAGATCTTCGGTCTCTACGCCACCACCGGCCGCGTAGCGAGCTTCCTGTCCCCGGCGATGTGGACGGTCTTTATCGCCGCCTTCGGTTCGACCATCTTCGGCGTCCTCGGCATCGGACTGGTGCTGCTGCTCGGCCTCATCCTGCTGCTGTTCGTGCGGTTGCCGAAGCGCTCGGCGGCCTGAGCGCGGCTCCGGCATCCTCGAGGTAGGCAAAATCCGCAAGGTAGGAGGGTGGCGGCAGCATCCGTCCTACCTCGGTGATTTCTCCTACCTCCGTGCTGACGGCACAGGCGTCGCCCGGGCGTGGCACCTGAATCGCGGAGGTCGGCAATCTCTCGGAGGTAGGACGACGTGCCCAGCATCCGTCCTACGTCGGTGATGTCTCCGAGCTGCGCGATTCGGCGGGGGCGGGGTCAGCTTGGCCAGGAGTCGGCGAGCTTGGTCAGCAGGCGGGCGAGGTCGGCGCGTTCGGCATCCGTGAAGGATGTCAGCGCCGTCGTGATCGCATCCCGGCGCTGATCGCGAAAGCCGCGAACGAAGGCCTCGCCCTTGTCGGTGAGGACGATCCGGGTTCGGCGGGCATCGTCGGGGTCGGCTTCGCGACGCACAAGTCCGAACTCGACCCCCTGCTGGACGAGGCGTGATGCGCGAGGCTGATCGACGCCGATCGCTTCGCCGAGCTCGCTCACGGTCAGCGGGTGGTCGCTGGATGCCAGCACCTCGAGCACCCGCATCCGTGCCGGGCCCGAGATGCGGGCATCTCCCCGCTGTTCCCTCGGACCCATCGGTCCCGCCCACGGACCCCAGCCGCCGCCCGGCGCGAAGCCCGGTCCTCCTCGGTGATGCCCGCGCCTGCGGTGGTCACGTTCTTCGTCGGAACCGTGGTCGTGGGACTCGGAGGGCTCGTGAGGCATCCACGGCCGGGGGCCGCGCCGACCTCGCAGGCGAACGAGTGCTGCCGCGATCTGATCGATGGGGTCGGACGGCGAGCTCGGCATCCTTCCAATTTACATGCGAGTTGACATGGACTCGGATTACATGTCACCATACAACTACATGCATCATCACATGCATTTCCGAGGAGGCTGCGACAACGCCCACCGGAACTGACGCGGGCTGCGCCCGCCAGAGAGGATTCACCATGAACACCCACGAAGAACACCACGAAGACGCTCCCGGCGGAAGCGACCGCCCACTCGGGTACTGGCTGCGCCTGGTCGACGCCCTGATCAGCCGAGAGTTCGACATCCGCTTGGCCGAGTCCGGCGCGGACCGCCGTGACTGGATGCTGCTGAACGTCATCGACGGCACCTACGCCTGGGCCCGAGCACCCCGAGGTAAGCGGATGCGCCGGCTCGAGGAGCGCGGCTGGATCGAGCAGAACGGATCCGGCGACTGGACTCTCACCGACGCCGGTCGCGAGATGAAGGATCGGCTCGGGAAGGCCGTGTCCGGCATCCGTGAGCGCGTGTCAAGCGCGGTCTCACCCGAAGACTACGCCACGACCATCGCGTCACTGCAGGCGATGGCCCGCGAACTCGGCGGGGATCAGAAGGACGACCT
>NZ_JASBSF010000188.1 GCF_030149085.1 Microbacterium sp.
GCGCGGCATCCGTCTCGACATCGTCGAGGCCCTGCGCGCCGTGAACATTCCGAACCTGCGATGGCCCGGCGGATGCTTCGCCGACGAGTACCACTGGCGGGACGGCATCGGCCCCCGTGAGCAGCGACCCCGGATGGCGAACACCCACTGGGGTGACGTCATCGAGAACAACCACTTCGGCACTCACGAGTTCATGGACCTCTGCGACATGCTCGGCGCCGACCCCTATGTCAACGGGAACCTCGGCAGCGGCACCGTTCAGGAGATGAGCGAATGGGTCGAGTACCTCACGCGCGATGATGACAGCCCGATGGCGCGGCTGCGGCGCGAGAACGGTCGCGATGAGCCGTGGAAGGTGCCGTTCTGGGGTCTCGGCAATGAAGCATGGGGATGCGGTGGCAACATGTCGCCGGAGCACTACGCGCAGGAGGCCCGCCGCTACGCGACCTTCTGCCGGAATCACGGCGGCAACGAGCTGACCCGCATCGCCGCCGGCGCCAACGAGGGTGACCTGCGCTGGACGCGTGCCCTCATGGAGGCGGTGAACTGCCTCGGGTGCACGAAGGACGACAACCCCGTCTACCAGGCGATCTCGTTCCACTACTACACGCACTCGGGAACGGGCATCAACACCGAGGATGCCGCGGGTTTCACCGACGATCAGTACTACCGGACCATGGCGTACGCGGCCGGGATCGAGCGGATCCTCGCGTCCCACGTCGCGCTGATGGACGCCTACGACCCGCGCGGGCGCATCGACCTCGTCTGTGACGAGTGGGGCACGTGGTGGAACGTCGAGGAGGGAACCAATCCCGGATTCCTCTTCCAGCAGAACACCGTGCGTGATGCTCTGGTCGCGGGCCTGCACTTCGACATCTTCCACCGGCACGCGCGGCGGCTGACGATGGCCAACATCGCCCAGACCGTCAACGTGCTACAGGCCATGATCCTCACCGACGGCGAGAGCCTGGTCCTGACCCCGACCTACCACGTGTTCGAGATGAACAAGGGACACCAGGATGCGTTGCAGCTGGGTGCTCACATCCTCGAGGTGCCGAGCGAGACGGTGGGGGATGAGGACCTGCCGTTGCTGTCGCTCTCGGCATCCATCAAGGACGGGGCAGCCCTGATCTCGCTCACCCACCTGGCGGCACACGACGACCTGGACGTCAGTATCGATCTGCGTGGCCGTGCAGCCTCGGTCGCCCGCGCGCGGGTGCTCACCGCCGAGACCGCAGCGGACTTCAACGACCCGAGCGCGCCCGACCGGGTCGCGCCGGTGCCGCTGGAAGCGCGAATTGCTGACGGCGTGCTCTCGGTGCGGCTTCCGGCTCACTCCTTCGCAACCGTCGAACTCGACCTCGCCTGACCGGCCCCGCGCGATTCGTCTCAGGCGTTCGTGGCGCGGGCGATTGCCTCGATCAGGGTGTCGATGTCGGACTCGGTGGTGTCGAAGCTGCAGACCCAGCGCACCTCGCCGACTGAGGCATCCCAGTCGTAGAACCGGAAGCTCTCGCGGACGCGGTCGGCGGCTCCCGCCGGCAGAGTGGCGAAGATTCCGTTTGCCTGGGTCTGCTGGGTGAACCCGACCCCGCGGATGCTGCCGGCGGCGATCGCCTCCTCGAGCCCACGCCGCAACCGCGCCGCCATCGCGTTGGCGTGCCGTGCGTTTCGCAGGAA
>NZ_JASBSF010000196.1 GCF_030149085.1 Microbacterium sp.
CGGCCGGCATGCTGCTCGGCCTGATCGAAGTGCCGCTGCCGGGCGGATCGCATCTGTCGCTCGGAGCTGCCGCCGGCGCGCTCATCGTTGGCCTGGTGATGGGCAGGATCGGGCGCATCGGTCGATTCGTGACGACGATCCCGAACGCGGCGGCCACCGCCCTGGGCGAGCTCGGCCTCCTGATCTTCCTTGCGTACGCCGGATCGAAGGCGGGATCGCAGATTCTGCAGGCGATCGCATCGGGAGAGATCGTCGCTCTCGTCGGAATCGGCCTGGTCGTGACATCCTTCGCGATGTTCGGCACCTACCTGCTCGTGCGACACATCCTGCACCTGGGTGGGACGAAGCTGTCGGGTGTCATTGCCGGAGCGCAGACGAACACCGCCATCCTCGCCTTCGCCCAAGAACGGACCGGTCACGATGTCCGTGTCGCGCTTGGCTACAGCCTCGTGTATCCGACGGCGCTTGTGGTGAAGATCCTGCTGGCACAGCTGCTGACGCTGCTGTGAGGGGTGCGGACGAGACTTACCGTCTTTCCCCACCTGTGACAACTCTGGTGCCGTTGGGCGCTCGACGTCTGTAGCCTCGAAACATGGCTCTGTTCTCTCGACGCCCCGCAGCAACGCCTGCCGAGACGCCCGAGGGCGCCTCCGACGATGCGGCAGCGGTCGCTGACCCAGGTCTCTCCGCCGACACCGCCGCAGTGTCTTCGACCCCTGATTCCGTTGACGACGAGCCCGACTTCGACGCGGTTGTCGGTATCTCGATGTCTTCCTTCCAAGGCTTGGGGGCGCCAGCCCCGGCGGCCAATGCGGTGAGCGAGGAGGGAGCCGATGGGACCGACGCTCCTCCCCGCCCGGGACTGCAAGACAACGGCCCGCTCGTGACAGCCCTCGCGAAGCTTCCGGAGCGGCCCGAGCCCGCGGAACTGCTGCAGGTAGCGCGCCAGCTTCTGCAGGGACACCTCTTCTTGCGCGTCAAGGGAGACGCGAAGCGGATGCTGGCCGAGGGCGAGAACATTCCGCTGGCCATCACGACAATCGGTGAGAAGCAGTACGTCCTCGTCTATAGCGGTGTCGCTGCTCTGCGCGCGAGCCTCGCCGCCGACGGCGCTACCGACACTTCGGCGATGGCCCAGCCCGCGCAGGCGGTGCTGCGGTTCCTACTGTCGGGAACGTACGCCGGCCTCATCGTCGACCCGGCGTCCGCTCCTGCCAGAGCCATGCTGTCGCGAGAACTCATCGCCCAGATGATGGAGCAGGCCGATCCCGACTTCAGCATCAAGAAGCTGCTCTCCGCTCGCCGCACCGAGTCCACGCCCGACGATGTCGTGGCAGCCATCCCCTCATCGCGTCTGTGGATCGCGGTGAACAAGCCCGACGGGTCCGATCAGGTCGGCGTCGCCGAGGCCCGCACTGCCGACGGTGACCGTCTCATCGAGGTGTTCACGCACCCCATCGAGATTGCCGCCCTTGGGCGCGGGGACCGGCCCGCGCCCGTCACCGGTGCGCAGCTGGGTGCTGCACTTCGCGCCGACCCCGGGCTTGCCGGCATCCTCATCGATCCCGCCGGTCCCTGGATTCGCCTCGACCGAGACGACCTCGCCCCGCTGATGGTCGAGGCTCCGGGCGATGGCGACTGACCGAGTCATCCTCGAAATCCCCGGCCCCGACGGTGACCGGGAGGTCGGGCTGTCGAGCCCCGATCGCGTGCTGTGGCCGGCGGTTGGGATCACCAAGCGCGAGCTGGCTGAGTACCTGCTTGCCGTCGCCGAACCCTTTCTGGCCGCCAACGGCGATCGCCCCGTCTCACTCGAGCGCTACCCCGACTCGATCGAGGGTGAGATGTTCTTCTCGAAGAACCCGCCCAAGGGCGCACCATCGTTCGTCGACACTGTCACCGTGACCTACAACAGCGGGCGTCGGCATCCGCAGATCGTGCTCACCGAGCCCGCGGCCGTCGTGTGGGCTGCACAGATGAATACCGTCGTCTTCCACCCGTGGGCCTCGCGGACCGCGAACACCGACAACCCCGTCGAGCTGCGCATCGACCTCGACCCGCAGCCAGGTACCGACTTCGCGGATGCTGCCGCCGTCGCCCCGGCGTTACGCGATGTCCTCGCCGAAGCCGGCCTCCAGGCGTGGATCAAAACAAGCGGGAACCGCGGCATCCACCTGTTCTGCCCGATCGAACCGGAGTGGGAGTTCCTCGACGTTCGCCACGCGGTCATCGCTGCCGGTCGCGAGCTGGAGCGACGGATGCCGGAGCGGGTCACGACGAACTGGTGGAAAGAGGAGCGCGGGCAGCGCGTCTTCATCGACTTCAACCAGGCAAATCGCGACCGCACGATGGCCGGGGCCTACAGCCCGCGTGCCCTCCCGACCGCCACCGTTGCCACACCGATCACGTGGGAGGAGCTGGCCTCCGTCGATCCGGCATCCTTCACGGTGCGTACGGTGCCGCAGCGACTTGCCGAGCTCGGCGACCCGTGGGCCGAGTTCGGAGCATCCCCCGGGCGAATCGACACGCTGCTGGAATGGTGGGAGCGTGACCTCGCTGAGGGCCTGGGCGAGTTGCCGTTCCCGCCCGAGTTCCCGAAGATGCCCGGCGAACCCCCACGGGTGCAACCGAGCCGGGCACGCAAACCCGACACGAGCGATCCTGAAACGGAAGAGACCGCGTGACCGAGAAGACTACCGACGGGGCGCGCTCCGAGACACCGGCGACGAGCGATCAGTGGGCAGCGCGCCTGCTTCAGACGCGCTGGATCGTCCGTGCCCCGATCCCGCTGTTCCGTGCGGGGCTTGGCTGGCTGTTCGGCGGCAGGTTCGTGATGGTCGAGCACATCGGCCGCAAGAGCGGAGAGCCTCGTTACGTCGTTCTCGAGGTGATCGAACGCGAGACGAACGCGCTCCGTGTCGCTTCCGGCCACGGCCCGCGGGCGCAGTGGCTCAAGAACCTGGCCGCTAACCCCGCCGCACGGCTCTGGGTGGGTCGATCCAAGGGCGTTCCCGCTATGGCCCGCGTCCTGCCCGAGGTTGACGCTGCGGCGGCGCTTGCCCGCTATGCCCGGGTGCACCCGGATGCCTGGGACCACCTGAAAGGGGCGATGGACGAGCTGAACGGGGGAGAGGCGATCATCCCGGTGGTCGAGTTCACCCCGCCTTCGCGCTGATCCCGCCGCTCAGCACTCAGCTCTCGAGCACCGCCCCCACGTCGTACGCTCGCACCGTCTCGAGCTGCTCATAGGTGCAGGAGCGGGGATCGCGGTCTTCTCGCCACCGCACGAACTGCACGGTATGGCGAAAACGCCACTTCTCGAGCTGGTCGTAGCGCACCTCGAGCACAAGCTCGGGACGCAGCTGCACGAACGACACATCCTTGCCAGAGGCGAAGCGAGACCGCTCGCCTTCACCGGTCACCGCGGCGCCGGACTCGTCGCGCTCGACGAAGGGCTTGAGCTCGTCGACGAGCTCGAGCCTGCGCTTGTCTGACCACGCTGCCACGCCGCCGACCTGAACGAGCTGGCCCTCGTCGGTGTAGAGACCGACGAGCAGTGAACCGACGCCGCGACCGCTCTTGTGTACGCGGTAGCCGAGTGCGACGACATCCGCCGTGCGTGCGTGTTTGATCTTGAACATCATGCGCTTCCCCGGTGCGTAGGGCTGCGCGAGGGGCTTGGCAACGACGCCGTCCAGACCCGCGCCCTCGAACTCATCGAGCCAGCGGGCAGCCTGGTCCGGGTCGTGCGTCGTGCGCGTGACGTGCACCGGATGCGGCACCGCGCTCAGGAGGTCGAGGAGCTCGGCCCGCCGGGCTTGAAACGGCTCGCTGGCAAGATCGCGCTCCCCGCGGGCCAGGATGTCGAACGCGATGAACATCGCCGGCGTCTGATCGCTCAGCATCCGCACCCTCGACTCGGCGGGGTGGATGCGTTGCGTCAGCGCGTCCCAGTCCAGGCGCTGGGAGCCCGGCACGCCCAGCGCGATGACGATCTCGCCGTCGAGCAGGCACGGCTCGGGCAGAAGCCGCGTGAACGCCTCGACGAGCTCGGGAAAGTAGCGCGTGAGCGGTTTCGCGCCGCGACTACCGATCTCGAGATCTGTCCCGTCCCACGAGATGAGCGCGCGGAAGCCGTCCCACTTCGGTTCGAAGCTCAGGCCACCGGCTACCGCGTCAGGCGCGGGGATGCTGTCGACGGACTTCGCGAGCATCGGCTCGGGAATCGTGTGAGGCATGCGGTCAGCATCCTGTCTGTTGGGGGTCGTTGTCGAGCCCCGGCGTCAGGACGGCGCCGGTTCGGTGCTCTTGCGTCGCGCCCACCGGGCCGGCGTGTCCGGACCGTCCCAGACCTGCACGATTCCCCACGCCACGGCAGTGATCGGCACCGCCAGGACCGCGCCGACGATTCCGCCGAGCACCGTGCCGATTGTCAGAGCGATCAGGATGACGAACGAATGCAGCTTCATCGAGCGGCCCATCAGCACCGGTTGCAGGAAGTTCCCTTCGAGCTGGTTGACGAGCACGACCAGACCCACGACGAACAGGGCGTTCACCCAGCCGTTGGCAACGAGCGCGACGAGCGCAGCGAGGATGCCGGCGAGAGTCGCCCCGACGATCGGGATGAAGGCGAGGAGGAAGACGAGGACGGCCAGGGGCAGGGCGAGCGGGACGCCGAGGATCCAGAGGCCGATGCCGATCCCGACAGCATCGACGAAAGCGACGGATGCCGTGCCACGGACGTAGGCGCCGAGCGTCGACACTGTCTTGTCACCGATGCGGCGAGCCCGCGCTTCGGCAGAACCGCGGAACGGGCGGAGCAGAAACTCCCACATCCGCGGGCCGTCCTTCAGGAAGAAGAAGAGCACGACGACCAGCAGGACGAAACCGGTGGCGAAGTTGGCGACGACACTGACGCCGGCGATGGCTCCGGTGCCGAACTGAGCACTCGTGATGAAGTCCTGGATAGAGGCGATCCACTGGTCGATCTGCTGCTGATCGATACCGAACGGCAAGGTCTGCACCCACTGCCACAGCTGCTGTGCGCCAGCCTGCGCTTGGCTGTAGAGCGAATCCCACTGGTCGCGCACCGCCCAGACGATGAGCCAGCCGACGCCCCCGAGAATCAACACGATGGCAAGCAGCGCGACGAGGGTGGCAAGGATCGAGGGAACTCCACGACGGCGCATCCAACCCATGACCGGCGCGAACGCCGACGCGAAGATCAGGGCGAGCAGCACCGGGATGACCACGAGCGTGAGTTGCCTGAGCCCCCAGATGACGCCTGCCGCCAGGGCGACGACGACGATGATCTGTAGGCCCCGCGTCGCGAGCACCCCGAACTTGTCGCCCCAGAGCTTGCGGGGTGGCACGATGCCGTCATCCGGTACCGCAGGAGCGCTGTTGCTGTCTGTGGACGAGCCGATGCCGAACAATCCCATGCGTCGACCGTAGCTGCCGTGGGCACCTGGGCGCACGGTCTTGACGACGCGGCCCGCATGCGGCAGTCCGGCGCTCACCCGGTTGGTCAGTCGTGTGTCAATCGCCGCCGAAGACGTCCGCGAGCGTGATCGGCACGCCTGCCGCGTCGCTGAGCGCCGTGCGCGCGGCGTGCCAGCCGCTCATCCCGTGAACGCCAGGCCCGGGCGGGGTCGACGACGAGGCGAGATACACCCCGGGCAGCGGTGTACGCCACGGATGCCGGGACACGACGGGTCTGCGGATCGCCTGCGCCATCGTGAATGCGCCGCCGGAGATGTCGCCACCGATCTCGGCGGGGTTCCTCCTCCCGCGGGACGCTGCTGTCGTCGAGTGCGTCGCGAGGACCAGGTCCCGCGCGCCCGGTGCGAAGCGCTCGATCTGCGCGAGAACGGCAGCCGTGGCATCCGCCCTCGACCCGAGCGGGACGTGCGTGTACGCCCACAGGACCGCCTTGCCCGCGGGGGCACGGGTCGGGTCGATCACCGACGGCTGCACCGCGAGTACGTACGGGTTCGCGGGGATCCGGCCGCGTGCGACATCCTGCTCGGCGGCGATGATCTCCTCCCGCGTTCCGCCCAGGTGCACGGTCGGGGCTCGGCCCACGTTCGGATCGCGCCAGGGGATGGGCCCGTCAAGCGCGACGTCCACTTTCATGACGCCGGGGCCGTACCGGTAACGGCGCACCGCCCTCGCGTACCCGGTCGGGAGCGCAGAGTCTGTCAGCAGCAGCCGCGGAGAGGTGTCGAGAATCAGCAGATCGCCCGCCGCCGGATCGCCCCAGTCCAGGTCGTCGAGGGAGGTGACGCGCGTTCCGGTTTCGATCACGCCACCGTGAGCGCGGATGTCGGCGGCGAGGGCCTCGGCGATGACCTGGGCGCCGCCGCGCGGGACGGGCCACCCACCGGCGTGGGCCTGCGCCGTCAGCAACAGGCCCGCCGCTGCCGACGCCAGGGACGGCATCCAGGTGTTCGCGTGAGCCATCGCTCCCGCCAGAAGCGCTGCAGCCCGCGGCGTTCGGAAACCCAGCGCGCCAAGGCTCGTGCCCTGCTCGAGCACGCGGAAGCCGTAGCGCGCCGCCGTGACCGGATGCCGCGGCATCCGTATCAGCTGGTCGCCGGTGAATGACACGAGCTCGTCGATGTGGCGTGCGAGCGGCCGCACCGTCGCGAGCCAGGCGCGTCCATCCGGGCCGAGGTCGTGTGCCGTGCGGTCGATGTCGCGCCAGGCGATCGCTGCGGGCCCCCGATCGAGCGGGTGTGCAAAGGATGCCTCAGGGATCAACCACGACACGTCCCGATCCAGCCCGAGCGCCCGGAGTACCGGAGAGGTCAGCGCAGCGGGGTGCACAGCCGAGCAGACGTCGTGGCGGAAGCCGGGAAGGGTCAGTGCTTCGGTGCGCAGTCCACCGCCGATCGTGTCGGCTGCCTCGAGGACCCGCACCCGCAGTCCCGCCCGCGCGAGTGTCGCCGCGGCGCTCAGTCCGTTCGGTCCGCTGCCCACGACCGTTGCGTGTGCCGCCATGCCGTCAGTCTGCCACTCTCGGCATCCGGCGCGCCCCGGTCAGAGGTCGAGCGAGGAGCGGAGGCGGCGAGTGACCTCGGCCAGCGGCATCCGCTTGGGGAACACAGCAACCACGACGTCGTCGGGATCGGGATGCTGGGGGTCGGGATGAACGCCGAACTTGCGCAGGAGGTCATCAAGAGCGGCGTGCAGCACCGACACCGGTACGGGCTCCCGATCACGCAGCAGCTGGCGCAGCACGTGGTTGTGTACGGCGGCGACGGATGCTGCGAAGCCGACCGCATCGATCGGGTCAAGTCCCGGAAGAGCGCCGCGCAGGTACTCGTCGAAGAGTCGCTCGTACCGGAATACCGTGACGATCTCGCGCTCTCGCAGCGCAGGAACTTTCCGCACCACGGAGTAGCGGCGCCGTGCGAGCTCGGGGTCGGCGGCGAAGTGTTTGAACACCGTAACCGCCGCATCGCACACCGCGACCCAGGGGTTCTCGTGAGGCTGCGACAGGTTCTCACGCAGCTGCGCGAGCAGGAGCTCGTGGTCGGCGAACACGACGTCGTCCTTGCCGCCGAACTGACGGAAGAATGTTGACCGGGAGCTGCCGGCAGCCTGGGCGATCTGCTCAACGGATGTCGCGTCGAAGCCGTTCCGATCGAACAGGTCGAGCGCGACGGCGACGACTGCGGTCCGCGACGACGACGTGGCGGCGGTGGTGTCGGACATGCCGTGAGCCTACCGCCGGGGGAACCTCAAGTTTGGCTCAGTGTTACCTCAAGGAAAGAGCATCTGAGCCCAGGACCATCCCAGGAAGCCGCAGCTTTCCGGTATCGCGCGATAGCGTCGCGGTGCGGGATCGCTCCGGGTGCTCGGCATCCGTCGCCCCGCCTTTGTTGTGTGAGGCCTCTGGCCACGGACACGGATGGAAACGCGGGATGAGCACACGCACAGCGTTGCCGTCGACGAGACGGCCGCAGTGGGGATCCGAGAAGCGGCGGACGCCGCTCTCGACAGTGCACGCTCGCCCGTCCGCGGCCAAGGTGGTGTGGGCGCGGATCGCCATCGGTGCGACGATCGCGGCCTGGGTCGGCTACATGATCTTTACGATCCTGCCGCAGCTGTTTGCGAACGACGGAGTCTTCCGCACGCTCGAAGTGATCGTCTACGCGGCGGTGGTGACGTTCCTCACGTTCTCTGCCCTGATGTACCTCGTCGCCCGCGCCGGCGCCCTCCGCCGGTTCCGTGATCATGTCCGGGCCCCGCGCGGAGAGCTCGACCGCCACTTCGCCGACGGCCACCAAGAGGGCCTGACCGTCCTCATCCCGTCATACGCGGAAGAGCCGGCAGTCGTGCGCAAGACGATGTGGTCGGCGGCGCTACAGGAGTACCCGTCGCTGCGGGTCGTGCTGCTGCTGGATGACAGCCCGTTTCCCACCGACCCCGCGGTGCAGGAGCGTCTTGACGAGACCCGCCGGATCGCCTCCGACATCGAGAACGCTCTGAGTGGGCCGGGCGAGCGGTTCACCGCGGCGCTGCTGGCGTATGAGAACGAGTGGCTGCTGGGCGGCACTGTCGGGGCGGACGCCGTCGAGACTCTCCGCGACCAGTACGTCGCCGCCGTGACGTGGCTGCGCACCGTCGGTGACGAATGGCCGCACGAAGACCACGTCGACACCTTCTTCATCGATCAGGTGCTCGGGGGCCTTGCCGACGACCTCGACGCAACGGCGCAGGCTCTGCAAGCCGCGATGGATGCCGATGCCGCGCCCACGGGCGAGAGACTGCTCGAACTTCACCGCCGCCTCGTTCGGATCTTCACAGTCGACGCGACGACCTTCGAACGCAAGCGCTACGCGTCGCTGTCGAATGAGCCGAACAAGGCGATGAACCTCAACGCGTACATCGGCCTGCTCGGCGGGCGCTATCACGCGCATCCGACCGACGAGGGAACCGTGCTCGTGAAGGTCGGTCCCGCGGACGAAGCCGACATCGTCATCCCGGATACGCCGTACCTGCTCACACTCGACGCCGACTCGCTGTTGCTTCGCGACTACTGCCTGCGGCTTGTGCACTTCCTGGAGCAGCCCGAGAACGAACGCGTCGCGGTGACGCAGACGCCGTACTCGTCGTTCCGGGGAGCTCCCACCCGCATCGAGCGACTTGCGGGTGCGACGACCGACATCCAGCACATCCTCCACCAGGGGATGACCGCGCACGACGCAACCTTCTGGGTGGGCGCAAACGCCGTCATCCGGCGGCGTGCGCTCGAAGACATCGTGCAGGTCGAGACGGTCAACGGCTATGAGGTGCGCCGGTACGTGCAGGACCGCACGGTCATCGAAGACACCGAGTCAAGCATCGACCTCGCCGACCAGGGATGGTCGCTGGTGAACTACCCCGAGCGCCTCAGCTACAGCGCAACGCCGCCTGACTTCGGGTCGCTCGTCGTCCAGCGCCGGCGGTGGGCCAATGGCGGCCTGCTGATCATGCCCAAGTTCTTGAAGTACGCGCAGCGGCGGCGCAAGTCGCACCGGCCGATCACGATCGCCGAATGGATGCTGCGCACCAACTACATGGCATCGCTGGCGTGGGCATCCTTCGGTCTGATCATGCTGCTGACCTACCCCTTCGACAGCAGGCTGCTGAGCCCGCTGGTCGTTTTCGCTGCTCTGCCGTACTTCGTCTCGCAGGCGAGTGACCTGCGGTACTCGGGCTATCGCACGATCGACATCTTCCGGATCTACGGCTTCAACCTGATCCTGTTGCCGGTGAACCTCGCGGGTGTCCTCAAGTCGATCGAACAGGCGCTCACCGGCAAGAAGATCCCGTTCGCCCGCACGCCGAAGGTGCGTAACCGCACCGCCACACAGCTGCTCTACGTCGTGGCTCCCTATGCCATCGTCATCTTCTCGGTGTTCACCGCATGGTGGAACATCCTTCACGAGAATTGGGGCACAGCTGCCTTCGCCGCCTTCAACGCGACCCTCGCGGCCTGGGCGATCGTCGAGAACATCGGCATCCTGGAGTCCATCGCCGACACGTGGTTGGGGCTCACCGACTGGATGTGGGTCGACGCGACCCCGAAGAAGCGTTCGCGCGTAAAGGCGGGGGAGCGCGCGCAGCCGGACTGGCGGGCCGCGCTGTACCACGGTCACCCGGCTGCGGGAGAGACCTCGCCCGACTACCTCCCCCCACCGACCATCCCTGCACGCCCGGTGATGCTCGAACTCGAGACTCTCGAGGCCCCGATCCTCGCCGAGCCCGAGCAGCCGATGCTCTCTGAATCCGAGCAGCCGAGCCTCTCCCTGCTCGACGTCGATGACTCACCGGAACCCGATCCGGTGTCGGCGACCCGTCCCGAGGTCGCCGCAGCCGAGGCGGCTGCCGAGCCGGAACCCGATCCGGTGCCGGCAGCCGCCCCGGCGATGTCCGAGCCCGAGCCTGTTGTCGCTGAGTCGGAGCCGGAGCCTCACACCGAGCCGGCGGCCGAGCCCGCCGTCGTCGAACTCGATGCGGCGACCGAGCCTGTTCTCGTTGGTGCTCCGACCGAGTCGGTATCTGAGCCCGGCGCCGAGCCCGAGGTGTTCCGCCCGACGTATGCCATCGCGCCGGCATACGGGATGGAACTCGTGCCCGATCTCTGGATGCCGGGGCCGGAGGGTCGTGTGGTGTCGGCCGAATGGGATGACTTCGGGGACGCCGTCGATCATCCTGTCGAGGTCGCGGCCAGCGCCTGGGCCCCCGGCGACAGCGGCGATCGCGCCATCCAGGTCTTCTCGTCGGCAGAGCCAGCTGGGGTCGATTCGGCGGCTCCGGCGTGGATCGCCGCGCCGGAGCCCGTGTTCCCCGATGTTCCCGTCCAGGCTCCCGCGGCGCAGTATGTCTACACGCAGTCTGCGCCTGAGCAGCGGTATGTCTACACGCAGCCTGCGCCGGCACAGCGGGATGTCTACACGCAGCCTGTGCCGGCACAGCGGGACCAGCCGTGGCCGGTCGAGCCCGCGCAGCAGGCTGCCCCGCAGTGGCACGCTTCGGCACCCGTGCCCACCTCCCCGTGGCAGACTCCGGTCTGGAACGACCAGGCGCCCTCGTACCCTGCCCAACAGCAGTACCCGGGCGAACCCCGGGCGCCCTTCACTGCGTCACCGCTACCGGCGTGGCAGGGTTATGTCGTCGCCCCCGAGTACGCGCCGACCTCTCCGAGCGACGGCCAGCAGTATGGGGCGGCTCCGTCGTGGCAGAGTCCGGCTCAGCCCGACGTCTATCCGCCGGAGCTCGTCCCGGCCACGGCAGCGGCTGGCGCTGACTGGGCTCCGGCGCCTGCGCCGGGCGAGTGGCAGGTGCCTTCGCAGACCGCCGCGCGGACCTCTCCTGACGCCGTACCGGTCGGGGTGCCCCCGGGGCGGATGCCGCTTCGCAACGAGGTTCCGCTGTCACCGAATGCTCCTGTGTCGCGCCCCGTGCGTGGCCGAGGTCGCGGGTGGTGACCGGCGAGACGGCGAGCAGCGCTCAGGAACGGCGGGCGACCGGCCCGCACGCCGGAAAGCGCTTGTCGCCGTGGCGGGTCATGCTCGGCATCCTCATCGCCGCGGCCGCCGGCGTTGCGATCTGGTTCGGGTTCCACACCGTGACCGATCGAGTCGTCATCGACCCGAATCAGCCCTGGTTCGCGGCGTACGTCGATACCACCCTCACCCCCGCCTACGCATTCGAGTCTCCGGCATCCGCCGCTGACGAGGATGTCGTGCTGGGGTTTGTCGTCGCTTCCGATGAGACCACGTGTGAGCCGTCGTGGGGCGGCGCCTACACGCTGGACCAGGCTGCCCGCGACCTGGACCTCGACCGCCGCATCGCCCGTCTCAGGCAGCAGGGTGGCGACGTCGTGGTGAGCTTCGGCGGGCGAGACAACACCGAGCTTGCGACAGCATGCCCGGATGCCGAGTCGCTGGCGGCTGCTTACCAGGCCGTCATAGACCGCTACGACCTCACGATCATCGATCTCGACATCGAAGGCGACGCGTTGCAGGACACCGCGGTCGGGGCGCGCAGGGCTGAGGCGCTGCGCATTCTGCAGAGCGAGCGGGACGCGGACGATCCGCTCACGGTCTGGCTGACGTTGCCCGTCACGCCGTCGGGCCTCGATGCGGCCGGCGAGGCTGCCGCTGTGCAGGTGATCGACGCCGGTGTGAAGCTGGGCGGGATCAACGCGATGACGATGGACTACGGCGTCGACCTCGAGGGTCGAACGATGGGCGACGTGGCGATCTCGGCGATTACCGGCGTTCGTGACCAGCTCGTTGACATCCTGCGCGACTCCGATGAACCGCTCAGCTCCGCGGCAGCGTGGGCGCGCATCGGCGCGACACCCATGATCGGTCAGAACGACGTTGTGGACGAGGTGTTCACGATGGATGATGCTGCGCAGCTCAATCAGTTCGCGCTGGATGTCGGTCTCGGTCGCGTTTCGATGTGGTCGGCCAACCGCGACCGCTCCTGCGGCGACAACTACGCCGACGTACGCATCGTGTCCAACTACTGCAGCGGTGTCGACCAAGGGCAGGACAGTTTCGCGGTCACGCTCGGAGACGGCCTGACCGACACCGGAACTGCCGGCAGTCACACACCGGTGCCACTGCCGAGCGCCTCGGCCACCGACGACCCGGCCACGAGCCCGTATCCGATCTGGAACGCTGACACGCGCTACCTCGCGGGGTCGAAGATCGTGTGGCACGGCATGGTTTACGAGGCCAAGTGGTGGACACGCGGTGACGTTCCCGACGATCCGATGGTCAGCGGCGCCGAGAGTCCGTGGGACCTGGTCGGTCCCGTTCTTCCGGGCGAGACACCCTACGTCGTGCCGACGCTTCCGCCTGGAACCTACCCCGACTGGTCGGGCGATACCGTCTACCGCGAGGGGGATCGCGTCCTCTACGACGGCGTTCCGTTCGAAGCGAAGTGGTGGACGCAGGGTGACAGCCCGGCCGCGGCATCCGATGACCCCGACGGTTCGCCCTGGATCCCGCTGACTGCCGCGCA
Organism: Microbacterium sp.; assembly: GCF_030149085.1. Classification (GTDB taxonomy): domain Bacteria; phylum Actinomycetota; class Actinomycetes; order Actinomycetales; family Microbacteriaceae; genus Microbacterium. Next base: position 13,030 of record NZ_JASBSF010000196.1, read on the forward strand.
GATCGAGCAGATCGCCGGCAGCGGGTAAGTCGCCTGCCCGTTCGCAACCGTTCAGTGCCGGGTAGTAGGCTGACTACTTGGTCGAACTATCTCGACATCGAGACATTCCCTCACCCACCCGACGCCGCAGCGGAGGACACCAGCGTGGATCTGTACGAGTACCAGGCACGAGACCTATTCGAGAAATACGGGGTGCCGGTGCTCCCCGGCATCATCGCCGACACTCCTGAGGAGGCGAAGGCGGCTGCCAAGAAGATCGGCGGTGTCGTCGTCGTCAAGGCTCAGGTCAAGACCGGAGGCCGCGGCAAGGCCGGCGGCGTGAAGGTCGCGAAGAATGCCGACGAGGCGTACGAGGCGGCCAAGGCCATTCTGGGCCTGGACATCAAGGGGCACGTCGTGCAGCGCGTGATGGTCGCCGCCGGCGCATCCATCGAGCAGGAGTTCTACTTCTCCGTGCTGCTGGACCGCTCCAACCGTTCGTACCTGTCGCTGTGCTCCGTTGAAGGCGGCATGGAAATCGAGCAGCTCGCCGTCGAGAAGCCCGAGGCCCTGGCCCGCGTCGAGGTAAACCCGCTGACCGGTATCGACAAGGACAAGGCTGTCGAGATCGCTACCGCTGCGAAGTTCCCGGCTGAGCTTGTCGACAAGGTCGCGGACGTCTTCGTCAAGCTCTACGACGTCTATCAGGGTGAAGGTGCGACCCTCGTCGAGGTCAACCCGCTGATCCTGGACGGAAACGGCAACATCATTGCCCTGGACGGCAAGGTCACGCTCGACGACAACGCGAGCGAGGTGCGCCACCCCGAGCACGAAGAGCTCGAAGACAAGGGTGCTGCTGACCCGCTCGAGGCCAAGGCGAAGGAATCGGGCCTGAACTACGTCAAGCTCGACGGCGAAGTCGGCATCATCGGCAACGGTGCGGGCCTGGTCATGTCGACCCTCGATGTGGTCGCCTACGCCGGCGAGAACCACGGCGGGGTCAAGCCCGCGAACTTCCTCGACATCGGCGGCGGCGCCTCGGCGACAGTGATGGCGGCGGGCCTGGATGTCATCCTGGGCGACCCGCAGGTCAAGAGTGTGTTCGTCAACGTCTTCGGCGGCATCACGTCGTGCGTCGCGGTTGCTGACGGCATCGTCAAGGCTCTCGAGATCCTCGGCGACACCGCCACCAAGCCGCTCGTTGTGCGCCTCGACGGCAACCAGGTGGAAGAGGGTCGCGCGATCCTCGCCGCCGCGAACCACCCGCTGGTCACCCTCGCCGCCGGTATGGACGAGGGCGCTGACAAGGCAGCCGAGCTGGCCGCCGCCTGATCGCGAAACCGGATAAGGACTTCTGACATGTCGATTTTGCTCAACACGTACTCCAAGGTCATGGTACAGGGCATCACCTGGGGTGTGGGCACTAAGCACACCGCTCTTATGATGAAGGCGGGCATCCAGTTCGTCGGGGTGGTGAAAGCCCGCTTGGCCTGGA
>NZ_JASBSF010000202.1 GCF_030149085.1 Microbacterium sp.
TCCGTCCACGGCCGCGACCGACCGGTCACCGTCGGCATCAACGGCTCCATCACGGCCCACACCTCGTCAGAGATCTCCTGTCGCGTCACCGTTCAAGACTCACCCACCGAGGAGCGGAACCTCTTGATCAACACGCCCTAGCACCAGCGGAGGAATCGCGATCGTCTGCCGAATGGGGCTCAAGTGTCGCGAAGAGTGGAGATCCATGAAGAGTGTCGAGTGGCCCGGTGTGCTGCTGGCCCGGAAGAGCTTCAATCCGGAGTACGTTGCCGCGCGTGACCGGCTCGCCGACGTAGCGAAGCGCGGCGACTGGCCCGCCATGTTTGCGATTCTCGACGGTGCAATCGAATCATTCACGCCGGGCGCGAACGACTGGCGAGTGGGAGGCGCCAGTTGGTACTCGCCTCTGCATCAGGTCGCTTGGCTCGGAGCGCCAACCGACGTTGCGCAGGGTCTCGTCGATCGCGGCGCGTGGCGCACGCTCCGCGAGGCTTCCGGCCACAGTCCGCTCGACCTCGCGACCTCGCGCGGCCACGATCACCTTCGCGAGGTGCTCGCGCCGACGTTCTCGCAACCGATCGGCGCGGACGACCTCGCGGCAATGAGTGAGCGATTGGCCGAGCTGGTCAATTCGGCTGCGCGTGAGGTAGTCGACGAGGGGACAAACATTCGCCACCTCGACGTCACCGGTATCGCGGGGTCAGGCGCGAGCGTCTGGTTCCCAATCCCCGGCATGTACGGCGGCTTCGCCGTCGAGCTGTACCGCAATCGTCTCCACGTCGAGAGCTGGAGCCGAGTGATCGGTGGCTCCGGCCGCGCCTACGTCATCACCCCGACGCGAACCACTCTCGTAGACGAGGGATTCGTCTGACGAGCAGTTCGCTTCGATAGCCAACCAAGAGCGATGCACGCAGGCACTTCTGTGTAAGCACTCGTAACTTAGACAGAAGCGGCGTACCCTGGGCCCATGCGCGGGGGCCTCGAACGCTGGAAGAGGGGCGTCGAATCGGCAGGGGTTCGACAGGCGATGGCGTATGCATTCAAGGGCAGCTGCGACTCGCACCTTCGGAGCGTGACCGGCGTCGAAGCCCTCGCCGCCTACGCCGACAGCGGCTCTGCGCGAGTGACGCGATACACGGTTGAACAGGGTGGGATCGCGACTGATGGGCTCGATGCGGAGGAACTCCGGCGATGGGTCGACGGACACGATCCGCGCACCGACGCGCCACGCGGTCGCGAGTTGCGATCTCCGCACGCCGACCTGATCCTGGACGGCACCATCAACGCACCGAAGTCATACAGCATCGCTGCGCTGATCAACGACGACCTTGCATCCGAGTTCGAGGCTCTTCAGGATCGGCTGCGCACCCGGATCATCACGACCTGGCAGCGTGAGCTGAATGCTCGACGGGGCGCCGGCGGCAGCATCCGGGAGCGCCTCCATCGCATCGAAGTCGTCGAGCTTCAGCACCGCAGATCGCGGGCTCTCGACCCGCACATCCACCGACACCTGTGGCTGAGCGTCAAGGTGCTTGGCGAGGACGGAAAGTGGTCGAACGTCGACTCCCGCGTCGCGATGAAGCTGCACACGCTCATCAACGCCGAGGGCGAGTTGGCTGCGCGTACGGACCCGGAGTGGCTCGAAGCTCTCGCCCGCAACGGGTACACGCTCGACGGCGAAGGAGAGATCGCCGAACTCGCATCCGCCGTACGTCCGCTCTCGCGCCGCTCCAACCAGATCGAGGCGAACCGTGCGAAGCTGCTGCTCGGCTGGCGATCGGAGCACCCAAGTCAGGAGCCCGACCACGACGTCCTCCAGCAGATCGACCGACTGGCGTGGGCGAAGAACCGCCCAAACAAGCCGGGCGTTGTGGACGAGGAGGAGTGGGAGCTGCTCATTCGCGATGAGCTCCGAGCGGTCGACCCCGCCCTTCTGATCGCGCGCCCGCCGACGAGAACGCGCGCGACGGCGATCGAGAATGTGGATCGGGATCTGCTCGCCGCCCGGGCGATCGTGGATGCCGACTCACGATCCACGGCGTGCGGGGGAAGGTTCAGCAACTACGACCTGCGAGCCGGCGCGACGAGGGCTGTCGCGGCATCCGGAATCGTCGCTCCCCGCGAGAACATGCAGGAGCTCATCGATGACGTCGTCGCGCGGGGCCTCGTACACACGGTCGATCTGCTCGAGCAGGAAGGCGACCGGCCCGGTCACATCAAGGGGTACATGGCCGCCTCAACCGTGGGGCTGAAAGTTGAGCTCGCAGCGCGCTACGACATGCTCACGCGCACCGGGGAACGGGTCCGCCACGAAGACATCGTCGACATCTCGCGAGAGACTCTGCCTCGCGACGTCACTCTCGACGAGGGCCAGTCGGATGCTGCGGCGGCAATCGCCGGCACAGATCGCCTCGTGTCGGTGACCGGGCCGGCGGGCGCCGGCAAGACGACGATGCTCCGCGTCGCCCGCACTGCACTCGAACGGCAGGGGCGCCACCTCGTGCTGGTCGCACCGACCAAGAAGGCGGCCTCGGTGGCGGCCCGCGAGATCGGGGCGACCGCACTCAGCTTGCATGCGCTTCTCGCCGACTACGGCTGGCGCTGGGGTCGGGATGAAGCGGGCGGCGAGATCTGGACGCGGCTCGAAGTCGGTGAGACCGACGCCCGCACCGGCGCGGTCTTTACGGGCCCGCGCCGGTTCCTCCTGCGGCCGGGCGACCGGGTCGTCGTCGACGAAGCCGGCATGGTCGACCTCCACACAGCGAATGCGCTCGCGGTCGTCGCGGCGGAGACCGGCGCGGGCATCGCGATGGTGGGTGACCACCTGCAGGCGATGCCGGTCGGGCATGCCGGCGCCATGGCGTGCATGACGCGGCGCGCGACGAGCGTCGTCGAGCTGACTGCGGTGCATCGGTTCCGCAACCCCGAATATGCCGAACTGACGCTGTGCATGCGCGAGCCTGGCAGCCACGACGAAGCGCTCGCAGTTGCTGGCCAACTCGACGAGCGGGGATCGATCCACCGAGTCGCGGATGCCGCGCAAGCGCGCGACGTGATGGTCGAGTCCTACTTCCGCTGGGCGGCCACCCGCGCACGAGTCGCGCTGGTCACGAGCACGAACGAGGAGGCCGACGCCATCAATGAGGCGATCCAGGAGCGCCGTGTGGAGATGGGACAGCTGCGCGAGCAGCGCCTCGCCATCGGGCAGGGGGAGCAACGGCTGCTCGAGGGCGATGTGGTGCAGACCCGCCGCAATGACCGCGACGCGGATGTCGAGAACCGCGCGCTGTGGACCATCCGGCGAATTAGTGGATCGGACGTCGAACTGGTCGCGCTTGGAGACAGTGGGGACCGACGCCGAGTGTCGCTGGAGTATGCCGCCGATCACGTGCATCTCGCCTACGCCTCGACCGTGCACGGAATCCAAGGCGAGACGACGGATGCATCCGTCGTCGGGCCCGGCGTGGATGCATCCGGCCTGTACGTCGGGATGACGCGGGGACGCGTGCACAACGAGGCGATCGCGATCGCAAGAACACCTGCCGTCGCCCGCGACCAAGTCGCGGCGAGCATGATGCGCGGGTCGCAGGAAGTCAGCATCGACGACTCCAGGCGCGCGGCGCGAGTCGAACTCGGTCGAGCCGCCCGCGATCCTGGGCCTCAGCCAGCGTCCCCGCTCGAGGCGCAGCGCGACTGGCTCTCCCAGGCCGCGCGGACACTGCTCGACATCGACCAGCGGGAGGCGGATGCCGCTGCGAGAGCGCACGGGCGTGGAGGTGCGGCAAACACGTCGGCTGATCTGGACGACGCCAAGGAACGTCTGCTCGCCCGCTACCAGCTGGTCAACCATCAGTACTCGGTGCGCGTCGGGCGCGCCGAGATCGGGACTGTGGGCGCCCGCGTGGACCGCTCCCGTCCGATTCAGGGTGCGAGCGTTGTGCGCGGCCCGGCGTCTGACAACGGGCTCGAGCGCTGACTGGCAGATCAGGGAGCGCGAAGAGCGGGAGTGCGTGACTCCACACTCCGCGCTCCCGGAAGTGCGTGCCTGAGTCCTCCCCCCCAGTGCTCCGTTGTCTCGCCAGAGCCCTCTGGGGACGCGCGCACGAGGCGTGCAGCGCCGCTCAGCTGCGGCTTGGCCAAGGCTCGATAGCAAACCCAGTAGTCGTAACCCCAGACTTTGAGCCGCATAGGGAAGATGTGGTAGTCAGGCATTAGCTCATCGCCACCATCGCTGAATTGTGTGCCACAGAATTCCCTGACTATGACCCCCCTGTGGGATGTGTGATATCATGGAATCTGGAGGTCGAACCATGAGCATCACACCGGACACGTTCCTCGAGCTAATCCAGAGCGCTGCCGCCGTGCGCGCGGAAACTCAGCAAGAGGTCGACCGACTGCGCAAGGAGCTCCAGCAGCTTGAGGCCACGATCGCCTCTCTGGAGCAGGAAGAGCAGGGGTACAGGCTGGCTCTGGCCCGCCGGTTCCCTGACACTGCGGGCGCTCACCTCCCCCAGCCTCAACCCGGTGATGAACCGGAGCTCTTCCCTCTGGAGGACGATCTGAGGAAGCAGTCACGCTCGGACGCCGTCGAGACAGCAGTGAGGGTCATCAGCAAGACCGAGGTGTCTGCAACGCCAGCGCACATCGAGGCTTTCCTTCACGAACGTGGCCGCGACGATACCCGAGATGCGATCGGTGCGGCGCTCGCCTATCTCAACAGGACTGGACGGGTCACGAACATCGCTCGCGGCCAGTGGCGACTGAGCGAGGGCGAATGACGTAGCCATCAGAGACTTCTGGCCCGAATCCGCGGCAACGGATCGGGCCAGATACACCGATACGAGAAGCACGGTGGCGACGTGGTGTCGCCTATATCTTACCGGAAGGTCCGGAAGGTGAACCCGTGAATTCTCTCGTGTCACGATCACGAAAGGAGACCGAAATGGTCTCAATCACGGAGTTCTACTCCATCGCGGGCCCTGTGCCCTTCATCAATGTCCAGGTAGACGCCGACAACCGGCTGTACCTCGATCCCCGTGCGGTGAGGCTCATGGAGCACCCGCAGCCGTTCGCGGCGGACGCGGTGCGGTGCGCCGACACGTTCCTCGACACGGTGACTGGGTGCATCTTCGATGGCTCCCCGCCGGCGCTGAGGCGCGGCGAGGCGCTGCTTCAGCGGTTCGTCGAGCCGTGGGAGACCCGACTCGGCATGTCGGAGGCGGGCTTCCACGGCCACGGGGGGGCAATGCTCGTCGGCACGTCGATCTGGGAAGCCCTGACGGGGAGCGTCGAACCGCTGGTGCGGGTGCTCATCCTCCACCAGCTGGAGGATCTGCCGCTGTTCGTGGATGGCGTGGACAAGGACATCACGAGCGACGTCACCACGCGGATCATGTTCGGCCCGCTGGCTCGCTTCACTGAGCATGTGGTGGCGACGCACCAGGAGTTCTCGGCCAACGGGCATACTCTCGAGACTGTCCGCAGGCAGGTGTGGAATCCGGACTCTTGCGAGTGGGGCGAGGCCGAGTTCACTCTTCCGGTCGCTGACGGCAAGGTGCTCCTGCTCGTGCCCACCGGCTGGGCTCGGCCCACGCTGCTGATGTCCGCCGTGCGGTACTACGACACGACGGTGCTCTCGTTCGCTCAGATGGAGCACGCGGTCCTGTCGAAGGACGGCAAGCTGCTCAAGACGCGCAAGATGGATATGCGCAAGCAGCCGGGCCTCGAGCCGGGCCGCGACACGATCCTCGCGGCCACGCTCCGCGCGTTCGAGAATGACGAGAACCTGCTGGCGCTGTTCAAGGCGTTCGTCGACGAGCGGTTCACGCGCGACGACGACGAGGACGCGGTCGCCGCGTAATGAGGCTGGGGCTGTCTCACCTTGGGACAGCCCCAGTCCGCCGCATGCCGGTGCATGCTCTGATCGAGCGCGGCCGACCGGCTGGCCGTGTGACGATCACTATTGCTACAACGACCGCGCCCATCGCATTCGACTGGTGGCTGCTGTGGCGCTGGCGTGGTGATCGCCGCGAACAACGACGCGAAGGCAGCAAACACGACGCTGGATGCTCGCGCGAGATCGACGACCAGGAGCAGCGGGAGCGGGACCGTGAACATGACCTGCGAGCCCGAAGAGCCAGAGTTGCGGGAAACATGCTGCTGGCGCTCCAGTCATCGTTCATCCTTGACCCGCCGGACAATGGCGATGTGCTGTTCGGGCGGATGAGTTCGAGCGGACACGAGAGCGGCGTGGGAGTACAGTGACTCCCACGCCGCTCTCCTGTTGCGATGGGTCAGCGAGTGATCCCGACGCCGGTGGACGAGACCGGCTCGGCTGACGGCCCAGACGGCGCCCTGCGCGCGGCTGGGCCGCTAGCTTTTGGGGCGCGCTCGACGGCGACCGGTGCGTACTTCAGGGATGCCCCGACGTTGTCCGCGACGATGTCTCGCGTCTCGCGGGTCTGGCCGGCCTCCTTGTCGGTGTAGGTGCCGAACCGGAGGTCGCCGCCGACGATGACGGTGTCGCCCTTGCGGAGCGACGTTGCCACATTGCGGGCCTGCTGGTTGAACACGACGACGCGATGGAACACCGTGCCCGCGTCCTCCCAGCGTCCGGTGGTCTCGTTGAGACGGCGGTCGTTGACGGCCACGCTGAATCGGGCGTACTCGTTGCCCGACTCGCTCGCGCCGTACTCGGGGTCGCCGGTGAGGTTGCCCTCGATGGTGACCGGGATTCTGGTTGTCATGCTTCTTCCTTCCATTCAGGAGGCAGCGCGTGCCTCAGTTGGCGTGGTTCTGGTCGATCCACGCGTCCCACTCCGCCTCGTCGGTCTCTCCGACCCACGACCGCGGCTTCAGCTCGTAGTGCCCACTGGTGCAGCCCGACCCGGCACGCTGCAGCCTGGGCTGCGCCTGCGCGAGCCGCTCGTGCCACTCGAGCGGGCCGTATCCCGAGTCGTTCTTGTCGAACGACGCCTGATGGAAGTTGTGGAGCGCCGAGAGTTCCTCGACGAGCGCGCCGTGCTTCCACCAACACGCCGGCACGACGCTGATCGGCACGCTGTAGCGCACCGTGAACCACTCCACCCATTTGCGTAGTGCACCCCAGGCGATGCGCGACTCGTCCGCTGACAGGTGGCGCCAATCCACGGGCGGCACGCCCGCCGGCTCGGTCGGATGGGTGAGGATCGGCGGGCCCGACAGCTGCGCCGAGAGCTCCTCCTCGATCTCCTCCGGCGTTCGCTCGCGCTCGTTCATGACGTCTCCCTGAGTTCGCGCATCCGCCTCTGAAGAATCCCCAGCGCCATCGCCGACGCGACCCGTCGACCACGATGGTGCGACAGCACTCGGTCGCGGTCGATCACCTGGTGGAGCAGACCATGACAATACGGATGCATCGGCACGAGGTCGTCGTGGCGGTCGAACCCCCACCACGACCCCACGATGAACCGGACCCCGCGGTAGTCGAGGTGGTGCAACTCGAGCTGATCGCGCGTGGCCGGCCACGCGCATCCGGCACACGCAAGTGAGCGGCCGAGACGCTCCTGCTTGCGGAACCACCGCGCACGCCGGGCGAACCACGCGGGGGAGGACAGGAACTCCGAGCGGTATGCGTTCGAGGCTCGGGGCTTGCGGCGATTGCTCACTCCTCCTTCACCGCCTCGGGCGCGGCCTCCGGCTCGGGCTCGACGACCGGCCGCGGTGCGGGCCGGCGGGTCTCGGTGAACACTGTCTGCTGGTCCTGCTCGGTCGCGCGCTTGGCGCTCTGGATCTCGCGTGCGTCGCGCCGCGCGTCCCAGCCGGCGAGGTCCAGCAGCACCCCTCGACGGTTGCGATAGGCAAGCAGACCGACGTTCTGCGGCATCCGTCGGATCTCGTCCACCGACATGAGCGGGAGCCGCTCGTGCTGCTCGCTGGTCGAGTGGCCGGACTCGCGCGTGGACCAGGAACGCTGGGTGCGCTTGGTCTGACGGGTCCCGAGCAGCGCCTCGACGTCGCGCAGGTGGCCTACGTGCGACGCTCCGCCCAGCAGGACCTTCGCGGTCGCCGCAGCCCAGATGGTGTCTGCTTCGGCGCGCGACCACGACGTCTCGGCCTGCGACAGGGCCTGCAGCACGACGAAGGTGCAGATGCCGCGGCCCCCGCCGTCGGCCATGATCTGCGGCAGGTTGCCCCAGCGGAACATGTTCGCGATCTCGTCGAGGATCAGACCGAGCGGATGCTGAAGCCGTGAGCCCGGCGACGCGAGTGCCTGCAGGCGGGCCACCTCGACGATGTCGTCGAGCAGGGCGCCGAGGAATCCGCCCATCGCCGAGGCGCCGGACCGAGAACCGACGAGGTAGAGCGTGTTCGCGCCCGCGAGGAACTCCTCGGGATCGAACACCGGGTCGCCCGGCCTTGGGGTGAGGGCGTCGCGGATCTTCGGCACCGCGAGGGGAGCGACGGCGCCCTGCACGCCGAACCAGATCGAAGAGACGAGCTTGTCGTCGCCGGCCAGCGTCGCCTCGAGATTGTCTCCCCAGCCCGATGCGCCGTCGGTGCGCAGGATCGACACAGCCGACTTGCGCGCGAGGACCGGGCTCGTGCCCCAGTTGTAGAGTTCCTCGATCGGGCGGTTCCCCACTGCGGCGGCGTGGAGCAGCCGGCCCAGCACCACGCCTGATGCCTGTGCCCACTCGCCGTTGGTCGACGACGCGCCGAGCGCGGTTCCCGTGACGATGGCGCTGCCGCGCTGCATCGCGACCAACGGGTCCTCGCACCCCGCGATGGGCGAGACGCGGAGCGGACGCCAGGGGAAGAAATGCCTCGTTCCATCGAACGGGGCGAAGAACGCCACTCCCAGGCCGCCGTCGGTGACCGCATCGAGGAGACCATGCGAGGCCGTGACCAGGGAGAAGTAGAGCACCAACCCCCACCACGCCGTCGAGAGGCGCGGCACACTCCGAAAGGCCAGCCAGACGACGATGACGCCCACGACGAGCGCGAACCCCAGCGAATGCGTCAGCCCGCGATGCCCGAGCATGTGCGCGTAGGGGATGCCCAACG
>NZ_JASBSF010000203.1 GCF_030149085.1 Microbacterium sp.
CACGTGCGCGTGATTGGTGAGGAACGTCCAAGTGCCCACCTTCGACATGATACCTGACCTACAAAACACGCGAAGCTATACCGGTAATTTGCTTCCTGTAATTTGTTGCTTGTAATCTGTCTCGTGTGAATCCGCTTCTCCTGGCAGCGACAGCGCTCGTCCTCCTTGGTGCCTTTGTGACGGCGATCGCGGGTCGACGATCACGACGGATGCGGTCGGCCAGCGTCGCGGCCACGTGGATCGCCTTCGCCCTGGCCGCGGCATCGCTTGTTCTGGCCGCCGCATATGCGAGCGATGTCGTCGGAAGCATCTTCGCCACGCTTGCTCTCGGCGTGACCGGGACTGTGCAGCTGTGGAGCATCCGCCACCTCGAGGGAGACCCGCGCGCGACGCGGTTCTTCGCCCTGTCGTCGGTCTTGGCTTCCGGACTCACCGTTACGGCGGCAGCCCCGAATGCGATCGTCCTGGCGATCGGATGGGTGGTCGCAAGCGCTGCAGTGATCGCGCTCATCACCCTCGGCGGTCGCACTACTCAAACCCGCGTGGCCCTGCGCCGCACGCTCGTCGCCTTCGGCATCGGCGATATCGCTCTCGTGGCCGCTGTCGTGACCGTGACGGCGACGCCTGTCACCTCCCTGAACGAGCTGGGCGCCGTCGGTGGAGCCCCAGCGCTGGTCGTCGGCATCCTGGTCGCGATCGCAGCGATCACGCGCGCGGCATCCGTCCCCCTCCACGGGTGGCTGCCCGCGACCCTTGCCGCCCCGACACCGGTATCGGCGATCCTGCACGCCGGATTCGTGAACGCCGGGGCGCTTCTGCTGGTGCGGTTTGCGCCGCTGGAGGCCTGGACGACCCCGGTCATCGTGGGAATCGCCGGCGGGCTCACGGTCGTCATTGCCGGCTCCGCGATGCTCACCCGACCCGACGTCAAAGGACGCCTCGTGCACTCGACGGCGGCCCAGATGGGATTCATGCTGCTTGCCTGCGCGATCGGCGCCTGGCCGCTGGCGCTCCTGCACGTCGTGGGGCACGCGCTCTACAAGTCCTACCGGTTCCTTGCCGCCGGATCCGCGCTCCTCGGCGAGCCGTCACCATCGCGGGCTCAGGATGCGGACACTCGCGTCCTGCGTTCCGGTGTCGCCTCCGCTGCCGCCGCAATCGTGGTGGTGATCGCCCTGATAGCAGACAGCTTCTCGCACCCGGGCGGCGCCCTGGTCCCCTTCATCGCCGCCACAGTGTGGATCGGGGTGTGGGCAGCGACGGGCGGACGAGGCAGGTCGCGCTGGGTGATCGCGGCTGGAGTCAGCGGCGTCGCATCCGGCTACGTCCTGCTGTGGGCGGCTGTCGAGAACGCGTTCCCGCTGGCCCTCGGGGCCGCGGCCAGTCCCTGGCTCGCGGTCTGCGTCTTCGTGACGGCCGTGCTCGCCGGCCTCGCTGTCAGTCCCGCGGCACCCACCGCGATCCGGGACTACGTGTACGGCGCGGCATCCGGGTGGGGCACATCCCCCGCGCCACCATCGCACGCCGCGTCGCTTACCGAACCCGTCGAGTACGAAAGGTCTTCTCGATGACCATCTCCCCGCTACCCCCCACAGAAAAGACACCCCCACGGGCTGTCGATGTCCGAGGGCTCGTGATCGCCGCAGCCCAGGCTCTGGCCCCGCAGTATCCGTTGCACCGGTTCATTGCACGCAACCCCTATGCCGGCTACGAGGACCTGCCCTGGGACATCGCCCGGGAACGGATCGCCGCCGAGCACGGCACGTCACTCGTCCGGCCGGAATCGGCCTACCGCGACCTCTACGCCGCCGGCGGCGTGAACGACGCTGACCTCACCGACGCTCTCGGCACGCTCGTGCACGATGTCTCGCTCGATCGCGTCGTGCGGTGGAGCGGACGAGACATCCGCGTTGCCGACGTCTTCATTGCTGACCTGCTCGCGTCGCCGGAGGCCCCGCTGCCCAGACGCACACTCCTGACGCCCGCTGAGCGCTTCGCTCCGCGCGTGCACACCAAGATCGAGACGTACCTCGCCCGGCTCGGCGCCCGCTCGCTCGGACACGCTCCCGCCCCCGATCCGTTGACGGCCGGGCGGTTTTGGGATGCGTGGCGGCGCAGTGCCGGCCGCGACCTCACACTTCCCGTGCGCGTTCGCCGGGGTGTCCGGATCGCCGCCGAGTCACCGGAGGAGGCGATTGCGACGGCGTTCGAGCACTGGGAGGTCGTCGGCGACGACGCCGTCGCCCTGCTGCGCGCCCACCTGCTGAGCCTGCCGGGGTGGGCAGCGGCGATCGCCGACGGCTCCAGCGGCGCCGTGACCCTCACCGACTGGCTCGCTGCCCGCGTCACGCTGGAACTGCTCTGGTTGCCGTCGGACACTCCCGCGTGGCATCCGAACGCAGCCGCCACCACAGCCGCCGCCGTCGTCTTTCCCGCCGAACGTCACGCCGAACGGGTCGCCGCGGTCGCCGATTCCCTCGCCCTCACGCTCGCCGACGCCGAACGCGCCGAGCTCTCCCGCATCCTGCACGCCCTTCCCGAGTCATGCCGCCTCGAGGCGTGGCACGCTGCTGCCGAACGCCACCTCGCGCTGCTGGTCTCGCCGCGCTCCCGTCCGCGGGCGGACCGCGGCCGGCCGGCATCTCAGGTGGTGATGTGCATCGACCCTCGCTCGGAGGGGATGCGGCGCCACCTCGAGGCATCCGGAGACATCGAGACCTTCGGGTTCGCAGGCTTCTTCGCTCTCGCCATCGCATTCCAGGATGCCGCGGGCGGCCCCGCGATCGCCTCGTGTCCCGTCCTGGTGGCACCGCGCGCCCGCGTGCACGAAGGCTCTGCTGATCAGGCGGCGATCGAGCGGCTTCGACGGGGCGCCGTGACCGCGCGCACCGCCCACGACACCCTCGAGGGCGTCGCCGAGTCTGCGGCTTCACCGTTCGCGTACGCCGAGATCGCCGGGTGGGCGACGGGACCGGCGAGCGTCGCACGCACCATCGCCCCCGTGACCACGGCGCGCGTCGCGCGGAACCTTCGGGAGATTGTTGCGCCGCGTCCGGCGACCCGGCTCGATCCCGACGTCGCCTTCGCGCTCGACGAACGGATCGCGTATGCGGAGTCGGCGCTTCGGATGATGGGGCTCGTCGACCAGTTCGCGAGGCTCGTGGTGCTCTGCGGGCACGGCGCGACGGTCGCCAATAACCCCTTCGCCGCGGCCCTGCAGTGCGGTGCGTGCGGTGGACACGAGGGGTCACCGAACGCACGCGCGGCAGCCGCCGTCTTCAACGACCCCGAGACCCGACGCGGTCTCGACGAGCACGGCATCCACATTCCACCCGACACGGTCTTCCTTGCCGCGCAGCACGACACCGTCACCGATCGGATCACGATCCTCGAGCCGTGGAGCGTTCCCGCCACCCACAGCGCTGACCTCGCCGCACTCGAGGATGCCGCAGCAAGCGCGCGAATCGGGAACGGCCGCGAGCGCCTCGCCGAGGTGCCGGGCGCTCCGGCGAACCCGACAGACGACGTGGTCCTCGCCGAGCTCGAGCGCCGCAGCGCCGACTGGGCGCAGGTCTACCCCGAGTGGGGCCTGTGCGGAAACGTCGCGATGATCGTCGCGCCCCGCCGCGTCACCGCCGAGCGCAACCTCGCGCGCCGTGTCTTCCTCCACAGCTACGAGACCGACGCCGATCCCGATGGATCGGCCCTCGAAACGATCCTGACTGCCCCGATGATCGTCGCTCAGTGGATCAACGCGCAGTACTCGGCATCCACCCTCTCCCCCAACCGGTTCGGCGCCGGCAGCAAGACCCTCCACAACGTCGTCGGCAACGTGGGGGTCGTTTCGGGGTACGGCGGAGACCTCCGTACCGGTCTCGCCTGGCAGTCCGTGGGTGTCGGACACGGCGCTCGACACGAGCCGGTACGGCTGCAGGTCTTCGTGCAGGCACCGCTTGAGCGCGTCGGCGAGATCGTCTCGCGCTCCCACGTCGTCCGCCAGCTCGTCGATAACCGCTGGATCACCCTGCGCGCGCGTGCGGACGACGACACCGACTGGGCGACTCTCACCCGCTACGGATGGCGCACCCAGCCTCTCTCCGACGCACCGAGCCCCACAGAGCCCACCCCCAAGGAGACCACCGCATGGAACTGAAGGACCTCACCCCCATGGTCAAGATCGAGATCGTCATCCCCGCGCGTCATGCGCCCGAGGTCACCGACCTCATCCGCAGTCTCGGCGCGCGCGGCTACACCGCCGTCTCGGGCGTAGCCGGGTTCGGCCACCACGGCGAGCGCGGGGGGCGGATGCTGTTCAACGACCACGACGCCCTGACGATGCTCATCACCGTTGTGCCCGAAGACCGCGCCGACGCCATCGCCTCGGCGATGCATCCGGTGCTCACCCGGATGTCGGGGGTCATGTTCGTTTCGGAGACGGCAGTCAGCCGCGCCGAGTATTTCGTCTGACCTCGCGACGTGACCACGATCGACCCAGCCGGTGGGGGCGTGCGAACCGAGTCGCCCTACGACGGGATGACCGCCGCGGTCGGCACTCTCCACGGCAAGGAGAGGCAACTCGAGCCCGCGCTGCGGCGGTGGCACGGTGTGCGCGTCGTAGCCACCCGGGAGGTGAACACCGACCAGTGGGGAACCTTCACGGGCGAGAGGCCGCGGCAGGTGGCTCCCGCGGAGGCGGCACGACTGAAGGCTGAGGCTGCTACGGATGAGCTCGGGGCCTCACTCGGGATCGGAACCGAGGCATCGTTCGCGAGCGTGCTCGGATTCGGCCCGCCAGTGCACGAAGAGATCGTCGTCTTCGTCGATCGCGCCCGGGGTATCCACATCACCGAGACGCATCGGCGGTTCTCCCACGTGCCCCCACCGCGGACCGCTGCAACCCCCGCCGAAGCCCGGGTGCTGCTCAGCGCCCTCGGCTACCCGTCCCACGGCGCGGTCATCCGCGGCTCTCGCGGCGAGGTCGTCAAGGGCGTGCAGACCTTCGAACCCGTGTCGCGAATGCTGTCAACGGGCCGGGTCACGATCGAGGCCGATCTGCGCGCACACATGAATCCGACACGGCAGCGCGTGATCCGGCGGCTCGCCTGGCGCCTATCTGCGCGCCTACGCTGCCAATGCCCCGCCTGCGGCACTCCCGGCTACGGCATCGTCGGGAGCGAGCGCGGAGCGCCCTGCGCCGCTTGCGGCACGCCGACCCACGTCATGCGTGCTGACGTTTGGGGCTGCGCATCATGCCCACACCGGGAGGAGGTCGCGCGACGAGCACGCACCGCCGACCCCGGGCGGTGCGATGCCTGCAACCCGTGACGTCGGCGGCGAGTCAGCCGTTCAGTACGTCGATCACCACGGCAACGGACGTCCGTCGCGGGTCAGGGACCCACGCTCCACCGACCCCGGATGCAGAATCGGTGCGAGCACGCTTCGGGCACCGTCTCTCGGCGGCCCGGCACCCATCTCGGCCATTCCGGGCGCAGTAGCCGTGAGCCCCGGGTCCACGGCGAAGACGTCGATACCCTCCTCACTCAGCTCGAGCGCTGCCTTCCGTGCGAGAGCATGTACCGCAGCCTTCGATACGGCGTACGAGGCAGCACCGGGGTGGGTTGCGATACCGAACTGCGGATCGCCGTGGGAGCCGCCACCGCTTCCCACGATCACAATCCGGGCGTTGCCGGCGGCGCGTAGGGCGGGAAGGAACGCGCGAATCGTCTGCCACGTCCCCACAACGTTGACCGCGAGGATGTCTCGCACCAGGTCCAGGTCGGCAGTGGCGACAGTCTCGTCCCACGGGGCGAACTGCGCGGCGTTGGCGACAAGCAGATCGACGGATGCCGTCATCGTGGCCACGGCGCGAGCCGCACTCTCGATCTCGGCCGCAGAAGAGATGTCTGC
>NZ_JASBSF010000073.1 GCF_030149085.1 Microbacterium sp.
GGGCGCAGGGTCCAGCCGTCCTCGGCGAGGTCGATCGGATGCGGCGTGCCGGGTGTGTACCCCGCGAAGTCTTCGGCGGGCCAGCCGATCTTCAGCAGCTCCTGCTTGATCTGCCCGCGCGCCCAGGCATCGATGACGTACGTGTCGGGGGAGGGATGCCCAACCAGCAGTGGCTGGATGCGCTTGTTCTTCGTGACCTCGGCCAGCACCGCGGCATCCGTCGACCGGAGCACAAGCGCGGGCTCGTCGGATCCCGCGACCGTGTCACGCTCGATCACAAGGCGTCCGTAGCGCCCGACGGTCTCGCGGATGTCGATCGCGACTGACGGTGGCACCGGGAAGCGTGTCCACCGGTCCAGGGTTCCCAGCATGTCTTCGGCGGTGTGTCCGGCCGCCCGCGCGTTCCACAGGCCGAGCCGTGTGATGCGGTACGTGTGGATGTGCTCCGGAGCGCGCTCGAGTTCGGCGAAGATCGCGAGTTCGTGGCGTGCGGATTCGGCATCCGGATGTGCCACTTCCAGCAGCACTGTCCGGTCGCTTTGCACGATGAGGGGGCCGTCAGCCATAGCGGTCCAGTCTACCCGCGGGGTCGCGGTGCGGACTGCTGTCAGGCCGGGGAGACGCTCACTATGGTCGAGATCGGGAGGGTGCGCTCGACATCCGCGCCCCGGTCTCTGCCGCGGAGCCGGCCACCGCCGAGCCCCGTTGCCTCCAGCGTGAAGGTGCGGGTCTCGGCGGCGCTGATCTGTGCCGTGACCACGATGATCGACTTCGTGCGCACCGCCTGCTCGAGTTCGCGCTCCAGCCAGGCCGCGTCGCCGTCGCCGCCCGAGGCGCGCAGCGACCCGATCAGGCGCGCGTAGACATCGCCCGCCGGTTCTGCTGACGCAGTCTGCGCAGCCGTTCGGCGCCGGAGTGACTCGGGCGCTCCGTGATCGTCGAGCGCGACAACGGGGTAGCGGGCATCGGCCAGCGCCCAGAACAGGTGATCACGACCGACCCGGCTCACGAGCACATCCCCGTGCCGCACCAGCCCGACGGGGCGCAGGGCCTGGTCGATGACGACGAGATCGAGGAGGTGCGGGTCGCTACTTTCTACGATCGTGTTGGGGCTCCCGGCATCCGAGCGGACCGTGACCGATCCGTGTCGGGCTGCTGTCGTTTCGATGACGTAGTCCAGCGGCTGGGGAATCCCCGTAAGCGACAGCTCGCGCAGAAAGGCGCGGATGGACTGGGCGCTCTCTCCGTCGGTGAGGCCCGCCCCGATCGACTCAGCCGTGAAGCGGTATGTCGAGGCCTGCGCGCGGGACTCGCGCCGCGCGATCCTGCGGAGGCGCAGGTCATGCCGCGGGGCAAGAGGGCCGGGAGCGACAGCTGTCAGATCCGCTTGCAGGTAGATCCGGTCGATTTCGGCCGGAAGGGCATCGCGTAAAGCATCAGTGTCGAGAGCTGTGCCCTCGACGAGGCCACGCGACCACGGTGGAACCGCCCCGTCTGGCGTGAGAATGCCCCACCGCTGCGCCGTCTGCCGCAGCGCTGCCGCCCGCGCCGGCCATTCAGGGCTCAGTGGGTACATGCCCGCCCAGCCCGCAGGGTCGAGGACTCCACCCTGCGGGGTGCGAAGGCCTGCTGGGAGACTGCGGCGATAGCCATCGGCGATTGCAGTCCACCGGGCGACGGTGCCGCCATCCAGCCACTGTTCGCCCGTGGCGGTGACCACGAGCTCTCGCCCGATCGGCGTGAGCAGCCCTGCTGCCAGACCTGCGGCGATCAGATCGTCGAGGTCCTCGGGCGCGCCGATCGCTCCCGACTCGGTGAGGCGCTTGCGGTCTGCGGCGCTGACTGCGCCTGCGCCAGTGAGGGTCAGCGGAACATGCAGGGCGGCCAACAGTACGTCGGCCAGCGACGCGGATGCCGTGAAGATCCGCTCTGCGGCGCTCGCCGTCTCGGCTGCCGAAGCGGGGGCGGTCCCGGGCGACCCGCTCGCGGTCGCGGCAACGTCGGCGGGCGGATCCGCGAGACCGGAGGTGCTCGAGAGCGCAGCGATTCGCTCCTGTACCGGGGCATACACCTCGCCGCCAGGGCGTGCCAGTCCCCAGGTCACGATGGTCTCGGTGGCGACATCCCCGGCGCCGGCGGCAATGAGCGCGGCCAGTTGGCGACGATCGAGCCGTGCCAGCGCCCGGTCTATCGACGCCGAGTCGAGCAGCGCCTCGGCGGCATCGAAGAAGTCGCGCCAGGATGCCGCGGGCGAGATGCCACGCCGAGTGAACAGATCAGCGAGGGCGTTGTCATCGAGCGATGCCAGCCAGGTGGCGAGGGTTCGCTCGTCGCCCGCCATCTACTCGCTCCGGTTCGCCCGCGCCCTTCGCACGAACGTCATGATCAGCACCGTCAGCAGCATCGCGAACGCGAGGATCGGGGCGACGTAGACGATGATCCCGACAGCGGGCCACAGGCCAGTGCTGAAATCGGCGTGCGATGCGGAGCCGATGAGAATCGCGAAGAACGACAGAACCGAGAGCGCGAGCAGTCCGAGAGACATCGACGCGAGCACGCGATCGATTGTGCGAACCGGAAGGTCGCTGCCAGGGCTGCGCGTGCTCATCTGCCCCAGACTACTCCGTCGCGGTGCTCTAGGCTTAACCGGGGATCGATCGGTCCCTGCGTCACTCCTGCCGCCCAACTGCGGCGCCGTTCAGAACGAGGTTTCCCATGCCCACCGGCAAGGTCAGGTTCTACGACGAAGAGAAGGGCTTCGGCTTCATCTCCTCCGACGAAGGACAGGATGTCTTCCTTCATGCCACCGCGCTGCCCGCTGGGGCGACGGTGAAGGCCGGCACGCGCCTCGAGTTCGGTATCGCCGACGGAAAGCGCGGTCCGCAGGCGCTGTCGGTGCGGGTGCTTGAGGCGCCCGCCAGCCTCGCCAAGCGTTCCCGCAAGCCCGCCGACGACATGGCGATCATCATCGAGGATCTCGTGAAGCTGCTCGATGGTGTCGGCGGGGACCTGCGACGCGGTCGCTATCCGAGCAGCGCACACGGTGCGAAGGTCGCCGCCGTGCTGCGCAAGGTGGCCGATGAGCTCGACGCCTGATCCGGCGCTGCTTGCCGCACACGACCTCGCCCTGGCGGCGTTGCATGAGATCACTCCGGCGGCGACGGTCGGCCCCGCGGCCGGGTATACGGTTGAGGCCGATGGCGTCGTCTCCCTCCGCTTCGAGACGACGCTGCCGGGCTACCCGGGGTGGTTCTGGACGGTGAGTGTCGCGCGGGTCGACGACGAAGAGCCGACAGTTCTCGAGGCTGAGCTGTTGCCCGGCGACGAGGCGCTGCTCGCACCGGAATGGGTGCCGTGGGCGGTGCGTCTGGCTGATTACCAGGCCGCTCAGGCGGCGCTGGCTGCCGAAACGGCATCCGGTGACGAGGATCACGACTCCGACGAGGTTGACCAGGGCGAGGACGCCGACGACGAGGACGACGACCTCGATGATGTCGATGATCTTGATGCCGACGACTTCGACGAGGACGGGTCGCGGCTCCTGCACAGCGGCGACGTCGACGGTGTCGACATCGACGAGCTCGACGACGACTCGAACGACGATCTCGACAGCGGCGACCTCGACAGCGGTGACGAGGACTAACCTGCGGGGATGACTTCGGATGCCATTGCCCCGCGCCGCATTCATGTCTCGGCCGCGGTGATCACTGACGCCGAAGGGCGGCTGCTGCTCGTGCGAAAGGCCGGGACGACGGCGTTCATGCAGCCCGGTGGCAAGCCAGAGCCGAATGAGACCCCGGCCGAGACGCTCATGCGCGAGCTCGCCGAAGAGGTCGGCCTCCGGGTAGACTCCGACGCCCTGGAGGCGCTTGGCAGCTTCGCGGCGAGTGCGGCCAACGAACCGGGCTTCGAGGTCGTCGCCGACGTTTTCCGCGTCGACATCGGCAACCAACGGCCCGAACCGGCTGCCGAGATCGCCGAGCTGCGCTGGGTCACCGCCGGCACGGCATCCGGGATCGAGATCGCCCCGCTCGCCCGCGAGTACTTTCTGCCCGCCTGACTACCAGGAGCCCTTGCGGTAGTCCTTCAGGAAGACGCCGAACAGGTCTTCACCGGCCTCGCCGCGCACGATCGGGTCGTACACGCGCGCCGCCCCGTCAACGAGGTCGAGGGGAGCGTGGAAACCCTCCTCGGCAAGGCGCACCTTGGTGAAGTGCGGCCGCTCGTCAGTGATCCAGCCGGTGTCGACCGCGGTCATCAGGATGCCGTCGGTCTCGAACATCTCGCGCGCGCTGGTCCGGGTGAGCATGTTCAGTGCGGCCTTGGCCATGTTGGTGTGCGGGTGGCCGGGGCCCTTGTAGCCGCGGCCGAACACGCCCTCCATCGCCGAGACGTTGACGATGTACTTCCGGTTCGCGCTCGATGCAGCCATCGCCGAGCGCAGGCGGCTCACGAGCAGGAACGGCGCGGTCATGTTGGCCAGCTGCACCTCAAGCATCTCGAGGGGCTCGACTTGGTCGACGTGCTGGGTCCAACTGTTGATGCGGTCCTCGTCGGGGATGAGTCCGCCTGCGTCGATCGCGGTGCCGGTTTTCAGGCGTTCGATCGACGCGGAGCCGGCCGCCATCGCCTCCGCGGTGAGTTCATCGGCCGTGCGCGCGGCTGGAGCGAGGATCGGGTGTGAGGATACCGACTGCGCGAGCGCGAGGGGATGGGCGTCGTTGGTGTGCCCGAAGGTGACGAGCTCAGGCAGAGGTCCATCGGGGAGCGGGGCAAGCTCGGCCTCCACCAGGGGCCTGTAGGCCCCCGGCGAGCGACGCACGGTTTGGGCTGCGTTGTTGATGAGGATCTCGAGTGGGCCCTCGGATGCCACCGAGTCGGCAAGGCCGATCACCTGGGCGGGGTCGCGCAGGTCGATGCCGACGATCTTGAGGCGGTGGATCCAGTCGGCGCTGTCGGGCAGCGACGAGAAGCGGCGCACGGCATCGCGCGGGAAGCGCGTCGTGATCGTGGTGTGGGCGCCATCGCGCAGCAACCGCAGCGCGATGTACATCCCGATCTTGGCGCGGCCGCCGGTGAGCAGTGCTCGTTTGCCGGTGAGGTCGGTGCGTGCATCGCGCTTCTTGTGGCTCATCGAGGCGCAGTCTGGGCACAGCTGGTGATAGAAGGCGTCGACGAGCGTGTAGTCCTGCTTGCAGATGTAGCAGGCGCGTGCCTTGATCAGCTCGCCGGCGAAGGGCATCGAGGTGCGGGCAGCGAGCGGGATGCCGCGCGTCTCGTCGTCGATGCGGTCGGGTGCGCCGGTCGCGGTGGCGGCGACGACCGCGCGGTCGGCCTCGGCGATGCGCTTGCGCTTCTCCTTGCGCGATTGCCGCTTAACGTCCTTGTAGAGCTTGCCGGTCTGGCGACGCAGGGCAATGTAGGCCGGGTCTTCGGGGTCGAGCGAGGAGGCGGCGTCGATGACGCGTAGTGCGATCTCGAGTTCGACCGGATCGATGGATGCCGGCTGCTCGGCATCGCGGCCAGGGTTCAGCAGGGTTTCGGGCACGAGGCAGTGTATCGGGGCGCTGCTGGACGCCAGGTGGGGCCACGCTCGTCGCGAGTCTGGGCGGGGGCGCCCTAGAGTCGGTCGGCGGTGTATTCGATCGCCCCGATGAGCCGGCGCACGTCGTCCTCCTCGATGGAGACGAAGGTCGCAATGCGCAGCTGATTGCGCCCGAGCTTGCGGTACGGCTCGGTGTCGACGATGCCGTTCTCGCGCAGGCTCTTGGCGATGGCTGCGGCATCCACGCTCTCGTCGAAGTCGATCGTGACGACGACAGGCGAGCGGTCAGCGGGGTTCGTGACGAACGGCGTCGTGTACGCCGTTGCCTCGGCCCACGCGTACAGCGCCGCCGACGTGGCAGCGGTCTTGGCCCCGGCCCAGGCGAGTCCGCCGTTGTCGAGGATCCACCGCACCTGCTCATCGAGCATGAGGAGGGTTGCTACCGCCGGGGTGTTGAGAGTCTGGTTCAGCCGCGAGTTGTCGATCGCGTTCTTCAGGCTCAGGAACTCGGGGATGTAGCGGTCGGATGCCGCGATCCGCTCGATCCGTTCGATTGCTGCCGGGGAGACCAGGGCATACCAGAGCCCACCGTCGGAGCCGAGGTTCTTCTGCGGTGCGAAGTAGTAGACATCGGCCTGGGCGGCGTCGAAGTCGATGCCGCCCGCGGCGCTCGTCGCATCGATGACTGTCAGCGCACCAGGGTCAGCGGTGACGCGGGCGATGGGAGCAGAAACGCCCGTCGAGGTCTCGTTGTGCGGCCACGCGTAGACATCCACACCCTCGACCGGTTCGGAGACACCGCCGGTGCCCGGCTCGGTCTTGCGGACATCCGGTGCCTCCAGCCACGGTGCTTTCGCGGCGGCGGCGAACTTCGAACCGAACTCCCCGAATGCCAGGTGCTGGCTGCGACGCTCGATGAGGCCGAATGCTGCGGCATCCCAGAACGCTGTCGATCCGCCGTTACCGAGGATGACCTCGTACCCCTCGGGTGCGCGCAGCAGCTCGGCCAGCCCCTCGCGGGTGCTCCCGACGAGGTTCTTGATCGGGGCCTGTCGGTGCGACGTTCCCAGCAGAGAGGCCCCCCGCGTGGCGAGCGCCTCGAGCTGGGCGCCACGGACCTTCGAGGGTCCGCAGCCGAATCGGCCGTCAGTGGGAAGCAGTTCTCGGGGCAACTCGACCATGTCCCGATTCTAGGGTTGCGTCGGGGAAGGCCCGGACCGGGGGCCGGGGAAGAGGCTAGGCTCGTCTTACCCCCACGAGGATGCCGACCCGAGGATTGCGCATGACTGATCTCATCGACACGACGGAGATGTATCTCCGTACGATCCTCGAACTCGAAGAAGAGAACATCACTCCGCTTCGGGCGCGGATCTCGGAGAGGCTGGGGCACTCGGGCCCGACGGTTTCGCAGACGGTGGGACGCATGGAGCGGGACGGCCTGGTCGTCGTCACCGAGGATCGGAGCCTGGAGCTCACCGATCTCGGGCGCCAGAAGGCCATTGATGTCATGCGAAAGCACCGCCTCGCCGAGCGGCTGCTTTCCGACGTCATCGGACTTGACTGGGCCTACGTGCACGATGAGGCATGCCGGTGGGAGCACGTGATGAGCGAACAGGTCGAGCGTCGGCTTGTTGAGCTGCTGGATCACCCCACCGAATCGCCCTACGGGAACCCGATCCCCGGACTCGACCAGCTCGGTGACGTCCCGGCACTGACGTTCGAATCCGGCGTCGTGGGGCTCGTTCGCAAGCTCGACGCTGCCGGGGAGCCGATCACCGGAACGATCCGTCGGCTTGCCGAACCCGCCCAGGTCGATCCCGAGTTGCTGCAGCAGCTCAAGGGAGCCGGGGTGCTTCCTGGGGCACACGGGAGCTATCGCTACAACGAGGGATACGTCCTTGTTGAGATGGATGGTTCCGACGAGGGTCTTGAGCTGCCCGTCGAGGTGGCCGGTCACATCTTCCTCGTCGACGACCAGGTGTGATGAGGGAGCGGGAGGGGCGGCATCCGTTCCTCCACACCGCGCGATGAGGGGTTATCTCCGGCCGTCAGCGTGACATGTTCGTTACCTTCGGGTAGCCTCGTACAGTCCGAGCGAGTCCAGCACGACCTCGGACCCCGATCGAATTGCCTCGCGGCTCGTCATTCGAACGGTGAACCCGTGATCGAGCGGAGCGCAGCTTCCGCACCGAAACGTGACGAGCCGGCGCTCCGGCGCAGAGGCGCCGGAGGACTTAGTTGGCTGAAGAGAACGATTCGACCCCGGTGGATGCCGCGGGCCCGTCGACCAGAAAAACCTCGCGTCTCGCTCGGATCCGTCGCGGCGCGGTGGACAAGCCCGCAGCCAAGCCCGCACCCGCAGCATCCGTTGCCCGCCCCGCCGTTCGAAAGGGCACCAAGGCCAGCCCGCGTGGTCCGGTGCGTAACATCGCCACCCTTGCGATCGTCGGTGGTCTCGTGGCCACTGTCGCCCTGCCGGCGTACGGCGCCTTTCAGCAGGCCGACGAGTCGGTCACCCTGCAGCAGGTTGCTGAAGGCGACGCGCAGTCGATCGTGATCGCATCCGACGCTGCGACGACCGACCTCAACCGGGAGAGCTACTCGGCGACGACTCCCGAAGAGATCGAGAAGAAGAAGGCCGAAGAAGCAGCGGCCGCCGCAGCTCGTTCCGCAGCGTCGCTTGCTTCCAGCTCGGCATCCGTCAATATCAACATGGTGGCTCCGGGCTCGGGTGCCGTGCGCTGGCCGGTCGCGAGCTTCCACAGCGACTGGGCGATCAACGGATTCCGCACCCCGACGCGTCCTAACCACAACGGCCTCGACATGCTCAACTCGGGCGGAACGCCGATCTTCGCGGCGGCGGATGGGGTCGTGCGCGCCGCGCAGGATGGCCTCGGCGGCTACGGAAACGCCGTGGTGATCGACTCGGTCATCGGTGGCCAGGTCGTCACGACGCTCTACGCGCACATGATGTGGGGAAGCCGCACCGTCGAGGCTGGCCAGACCGTATCTGCCGGACAGATGATCGGACTCATGGGTCAGACGGGCTCGGCCACGACCACCCACCTCCACTTCGAGGTGCGCGTCGGTGGTGCTCTCGTCGACCCCATGGCATGGCTGCAGGCCAACGCCGGCTGAGCCCGGTTTCGTTCCTCGACACGCCACGTTTCGTTCACCCTCGTTGACCTTCGGGTGTCGCGAGGTGCATTAGCCTGGTCGCGACGTGTAAGAGAACGGGAGAGAGTCCGATGGGCAGCACACCGCGCAGCCGAACCACGGTTGCACTGGGGCGCCTCGTCCTTCGGCATCATGTTCTCGGACACCGCAGCTTCGCTGTGGTTCCAGGGCGCTGTCTGTAGAGACAGCGCCTTTTTTCATGCCTTGCGCGCTCTGACCACGTCGAACGTCGAAGAATCCCGGGAAGCCGTCTCGGGCCGTTCGAGAGGACAGCAATGCGCACTCTGGTGTTGAATGCGGGCTACGAACCGCTGGCCGTCGTGTCGTTCAAGCGGGCGCTCGTGCTCGTCATGAATGACAAAGCCACCGTCATC
Organism: Microbacterium sp.; assembly: GCF_030149085.1. Lineage (GTDB taxonomy): Bacteria > Actinomycetota > Actinomycetes > Actinomycetales > Microbacteriaceae > Microbacterium. The sequence goes on from NZ_JASBSF010000073.1 coordinate 9,097, forward strand.
GAGCACATCCCCGAGGATCCTGTCTGGGGTACGGATGGCGCGCACGATCGGCCCGCGGTCATCCTGCTCAGCCGCTACGTTCGGGTTCCCGGCGGACGCACGATCCCGGTGACTCGTCGCGGCGTGCTTCGCCGTGATGCGCATCGCTGCGGATACTGCGGCAGGTCGGCATCCACGATCGACCACATCTTGCCGCGCTCTCGGGGTGGCGCTGACTCGTGGGAGAACCTCGTCGCGTGCTGTCTGAAGTGCAACAATCTCAAGAGCGACCGCACGCCGCAGGAAATGGGTTGGGAACTACGCCTGACGCCGGGAGCACCGCGCGGAGCGCAGTGGTCGGTGCGGGGGACTGATCGCACCGACCCGTCGTGGGAGCCCTATCTCGCGCTCGCTGCCTGACTCTTACGCGGGCTGCTCCAGGATGCCGAGCCAGCGGCGCAGGATCGGCTCGAGTGTTTCGGCATCCGCCCCCAGTTCCTCGATGATCCGGTGCTCGCCGGCCATGTGCGCCGTGAATGCCTCGTCGATCAGGGCGAGTCCGGCATCCGTCAGGCCGATGAGCCTGCCGCGCGCATCGGATGCCTCGGGTCGGCGCTCGACGAGGCCGCGGGCGATCAGGCGATCGACGCGTTTGGTGAGGCCGCCGCTGGTGACCATGGTGTGGTCGGCAAGCTCGCCCGCACGGCGCTGGTAGGGAGCGCCGGCCCGTCGCAGGGTCGCGAGGATATCGAACTCCGCGGAACTCAGGCCGAAGCTCGCGTAGACCTCGTCCAGGCGGCGGTCCAGGAGCAGTCCGATGCGGTGCAGACGCCCGATGACGCCCTGGGGGAAGGTATCGATGTCGGGGCGCTCGCGGTGCCACTCGGCCTGGATCTGTGCGACGCGGTCGGAGGCGGCATCCATGGATTCACGATACGGGAACAAATCTTCCACGGAAGGCCTTATTAGCTTCCATGGAAGATAAATCCGGGCGGTGGCTTTTGCTGACCGCGATCGCCCCCATCGCCTGGGGAAGCACCTACTTCGTCACGCGGCAGTTCCTGCCCGCCGACGCTCCGCTGTGGGGTGCGCTGTTTCGTGCCCTGCCCGCGGGCCTGATCTTGTTGCTGATCTCGCGCCGCCTGCCACACGGAGCGTGGTGGTGGCGCGCCGCGGTGCTCGGCATCCTCAACGTCGGCGGCTTCTTCGTGCTCGTCTACATCGCCGGCCAGCGCTTGCCCTCGAGCGTTGCGGCGACAGTAATGTCGGCCTCAGCTGCCGCCATGATGCTGCTGGCGTGGATGCTGCGCCGTCAGCGGCCGCGTGTGCTCGCGGCCATCGGTGCGGGGATCGGGCTCGCCGGGGTCGCGCTGCTGGTCGGTGTGGGCGGGGAGCCGGTCGACGGCTGGGGGCTGGTCGCCGCATTCGGCGGCATGATCTCGTCCTCGCTCGGGTTCGTGCTGACGGGCCGGTGGGGCAACGAGATCCCCGGGCTCACGATGGCATCGTGGCAGCTGACCGCCGGTGGGCTCATGCTGCTGCCGGTCGCGCTGATCGTCGGCGGCCCGCCGCCCGCGCTGACGCCGACCTCACTCGTCGGGTTCGCCTATCTCTCGCTCGTGTCCACAGCGCTTGCCTTCGCCGTCTGGTTCGCGGGTCTGCGGCGCCTGCCCGCCGCGACCGTCGGCCTCGTCGGGCTGCTCAACCCCGTGACCGGCGTGGCACTGGGCGTCTTCCTGGCGGGGGAGCCGTTCGGTGTGACGCAGGTCGCGGGGCTCGTGCTCGTGCTCGTGCTCACCGGGATCGTGCTGGGCGCGGTGACGCCGCGGTGGGCGCACCCTCGGGAGGGGATGGCTCCTCGGGAGGGCGCGGATGCTGCATCCGTCCTCCCGAGTGACCAGATCCTCCCGAGTATGCGGGTGAAGGTGCCGGTTCAGGTGGATGCTCCCGCAGGGCTTCGCGCAGCAGTTCCTTCGCCCGCGAGTAGCGACTCCGCGCCGTCGACGCCGGAATCCGCAACAGCCTCGCCGCATCCTCGATCGTGAGATCGTCCCAGTGCACGAGCCGGATGAGTTCTGCCTGAGCTGCGGGTAGGGACTCGACCGCACGGCGCACGTCGAGCCCGGCATCCGCCCCCGCCGCCGGCGCCTGATCGAGCGTCTCGATGAGGCGCCGGGTCAGGTCGTCTCGGGTGCGGATGCTGCGCCAGTGGTGTCGCTGCACGTTACGCGCCACCCCGAACAGCCACAGGCGGGCTTCGTCGATGGCGGCTGGCATCCGGCGGCGGGAGCGCCACGCCTGTAGGAGTGTTTCGCTCGTCAGGTCCGCGGCGTCCTCTTTCGACGCGACCCGGTGGAGGAAGTACGCAAGGATCCGCGGCGCGTACTCCGTGAGCGCGGAGCGGGCGTCGTCATCGGTCACGGCGCGGGGCTCTCGGTCGGATCGGTCGAGCACTGGGTCTCGCTACTGCTTTCCACGCCATTGGACAATTCGGAGGGCCACCGGGCGAGCAGAGACTCTGCGAGTGCCCCGGAGACCTTCAGGGCAAGACTCTCTTGGAGGACCTCAGCGTCCGTCACTGAGGGGTCCGGCTGCGGTCCATATACGAGCCGTACGTCGTAGTCCGAGACTTTGGCTCCTGCGATCAGCGTCGGGAGATCGTCCGGTCGATCGAGCTGGAGAAGCCGCGCTGCGACGTGCTCGGCGTCCGGCGCCATATTTGCGATGTCTAGATCGGCAAGGTACGCGCGAGCGGCATCTTGGATTTCCTGTGTCGGGAACTGATCGGACTTGAAGCGCGTCTCGCAGGTGCCGATGAAGTTGCCATTGACATCCGTCCACGTGCGGGTGAACGAGATGTCCGGATCGGTGATGTTCCAGGGCGCCCAGCCGCCAGCCGCCATTGCGCCGCCGCCGACGAGCACGAGTGCTGC
>NZ_JASBSF010000221.1 GCF_030149085.1 Microbacterium sp.
GCGCAGATCGGCGACGAACGCCTGGTCCGACTCCTTGTAGCGCCGGTAGGCGATGAGTCCCAGGATCGCGAGGGCGATGACGAGGAGCACGGCGACGAGGTCGCCGATCCGGATGCCGATCACCGGCAACGCGCATCCCGCCGGCGCCGCGTACACCGCGGTGTCGCCCGTGATCGCGAGCCAGAGCCCCGAGAACATGCTGTCGGGCTCCGGCCGCGCGCCGCAGACGATGCTGGTCACGAGCTCGGCGAGGAAGCCGAACACGAGACTGAGAACGAACGAGATGGCGATGAGAACCGCGATCCCCCTACCGAGCATCGATTCCATGACCGACTCCTCTCACAGGCCCCGGGCCGCGGCCGCGGCGACGCGGATCCACGCATCGCGCGTGGGGGTGCGCAGGTTGTCCAGACGCAGAGCCCCCGACTTCAGAGCGGGGTCGAACGGGATGTGTTCGACTGCACGGACGTGGCCCGAGAAGCCCTCCGCGATGCGGTTCGCCCCACGCGGGTTCGGCTCGGCTTCCGTGACGACCACGACCGCGTTGTCCGCGAGTTCGCGCGATCGCTCGTCGCGCTCGCGGAGCGCATCGAGCAGGAGTGCGGCGGACTCGGCCGACTCGGGTGTCGCGAGTGTGGGCAGCACGAGCTGGTTCGATGAGTCGACCATGCGCAACCAGCGCTCCGCCGATTCGTCGTTGCCGGAGTCGAAGATGACGACCCGGTAGTACCGGGCGGCGACGTGCATCAGCAGGTCGAACTCGGCGGTGAGGATGCGCTGGTGCACGGCGAGGAGTTCGGGGTTCGAGCGCAGCACGTCGTACCGATCGACCGGCTGGTGGTGCACGTACCGTGCGATGTCGGAGACGCCGGCGCCCGTCGCCAGCAGATCGGATGCCGCCGGCAACAGATCCTTGATCGTCGTGTCGTATCGCCCCGCCTCGGTGCGCCACCCGAGTGTTCCGCGTGTGTCGTTGTTGTCCCACGCCAGGACGTTCCCGCCGCCGTAGCGGCCGAACACAGCGGCGAGCATCGCTGTGGTCATCGTCTTGCCGACGCCGCCCTTCCCATTAGCGATCGCGATGGTGCGGCATCCGGCCCACTGCTGCGACACCTCGCGCTCGTCGTCTCGCCGCCTCAATTCGGCAGGAGAAGGACCGAAACCCAGCCGAGCGAAGAAGGAACGCCAACCCTCGCTCTTCGGCTCCACGGCGGACGAGGTGTCGATGAAACTCGGGCGCGAGGGAGGCTCCGGGGCGCGGTGGTTGCGAAGCGGTTCGCGCCCCGGAGCTTCGGTGTTCACCTCCCTTCCCTGTTGCGATGGGCTTTCGATGTGGGCGGCGACCGCCGCAGGGTCGGGCGCGCTCGCCGCAGCCGTCACCAGCGTCCCGTCGGCGTCGATGCGCAGGCGATGCTCGCCGCGGTCGCCAGTGGTGACGAGCTCGACGGGCTGGCCGGTGCGCCGGGCCTCATCCACGGCACGACGGACGATCATCTGCCGGATGTCGTCGGTGGGGGTCGCCGCGAGCGGCTCGATGTGCCCCTCCGGCGTGGTGAACGTGGCCGTCGGTCCGCTGACCGTGGCGTACGCGCGCAGCGTGGTGTCGAGACTCATTGCGGTGTCTCCTTCCAGGTCGGCGACAGCCAGCCGTCGAGGCTGGTGTCGGTCGGGGAGTCGTCTGGCCAGAAGCGGTCGAGTTCATCCGGGTCGAACAGGTACGGCATCCCGTCGCCTTCGTCGTTCTGCTCGAGCGCGCTGTCGGTCGCGAAGAGCTCGTACTCCCAGTCGGTCGACGTCGCGAAGCAGTCGACGACGTAGGCGTACTGGCCGACGTAGGCGAGGAAGACGCCCATCCGCAGCCGCCGCGCGTCCTCGACGTGAGTCGCCGGGATGTTGAGTCGATCGCGAAGGGCAGCGGCCTCTTGATGGTTCGCGCGGAAGATGAACTTGTTCTCGATGTCGCCGACGATCGAGTAGGCGAGGTTCCGCTCCCTCGAGTCCGCGTCGCCCACGGCATCCAGGTCGCCCATCTTGTGGAGGATCACGATGTTGCTGATGCCGTAGTGGCGTGACAGCTTCAGCCACTGCTGGAACATCTGCAGCGCCGCGAGCGAGGTCATGTCGCGCCAGCCCTCTTCGCGAATGAGGTAGCGGGTGCGCTTGGCTGACCGGTCCGACACGACGGCCTGGATCCACGCCGTCGTGCACACCTGGGTGAGCTGCGCGACGAGTTCGCTGCGCGAGAAGAGCTCGCTGGTGTCGACGACGACAATCGGTGCATCCGCGTCGAACGCCACCGTCGACTCGTCCTCGAACAGCCCCGAGAGGTCACCGTCGACGAACCGGCGGAGGACGAACCGCGGCTGCACCGCGCCGTCTGACATGCGGAAGTCGGTGCCGGCATCCTCGACGATCGTGCCGAGGTGCTCGTAGACATTGCGCAGCGTCGGGCGGTCGCCGGTCGACCGGATGCTGCGCTCGAGTGCCTCATGCAGTGCTGCGTGCTCGACGGCGGTGAGCTTCGTCGAGCCCAGTGCCATCTCGACGAGCGACACGAGAGTGGTGATCCGGCGCTGACGGACCATCTTCTCATCCTGGTCATCGTCAGCATCCGCCCGCCGTGGACCCCGGTCAAGCGGGTTGAGGCGCGCGGTGCTGCCGCCGCCGATACGGATGACGACGCCATCAGGGATCGCCTCGGCGACCGTCACCCACTCGCCCTTCGGGTCGGAAGGGACGACTGCCTGGTGACCGAACGCAAGCGAGCGTGTCACCAGGGTCTTGATCGTCGCGGACTTGCCCGCGCGATACGCGCCGAGCACCAGCACGTTCGTCGAGAGCGTCTGGCGGTCGGTCTTGTTGGCGTACGCCTCCCACGGTGAGAAGTGGAAGAGTGCATCGGCGTTGAGGTCGACGCCCAGGATCGGCCCGTGGTGCCCGAGTCCGGCATCCGCCACGAACGGGTAGATGCCCGCGATCTGCCGCGATGTCGCCTGATGGGCCGGTATGCTCGGGCGCGCGAGGTTCCAGTACCCGCCTTCGGTGAGGCCGGGACCGAAAGGCCCGGGGACCGCAGCCTCGGGGAGCGCGCGCTCGCGGCGGCGCTTCCTCGGAGGGCGCTCGTCGTGGGCATCCCGCGCGATCTGCCGGCGCATCGCGCCACGGTCGCGCTTGGACAGATCGCCCGGTTCGAAGAAGACGACGCGGCGGGCCATCACTTCATCCCCAGCCCGATGGGGAGCACGTTGACCATCAGCGCCTCGGCCTGCTGGCAGTACAGGATCTGCGGCTCCATGCCGGACCTCGCGAGCGCATTGCGCATGCCGGCTATGGCCTGATCCAACAGTTCCTCGTTGCGGGCGCTCACCGTGAGGTAGGCGCCGTACCGGAACTCGCCGTGGCCGGCGACGATCTCCTCTTCCTGGCGCTCGAGCGCGTCCCAGTCGGCCGCATCCGCCGCGGAGCCGTCCACTCCGCGCTTGGCGCGAAGCCGCTCGTTGCCGCGCCAGACCTTCTTGTCGTCCTCGATGCGGCGCATCGCCTTCTTGACCGAGACCGGCGTCAGCACGATCGACATGATGTGCGTGATCGCCTCGCCGGTGGCCGGCATCCGTGCGAAGACGATCGGCTCGACGAACCCGACCGCGGTGTCCGATCGCGGCCACTCCTGGATCCAGAGCGTCGTGTGGACTCCCGAGTCCGTGTAGACGACGCCGTTCGTGCCGCGCGGCTCTTCGAGGTACATCGGCCCGATCGCGACCGGATCGACACCGACATGGTCGTCGTCGCGGTTCTGCACGTTCGCCGCGAACTCGGGGTCGAAGCCCACACGAGCGAGCGCCGCGACGTCGCGAGTCGTGAGCCACCGTCGCACGCTGATCCGTGCTGCGCTCAGGGCGTCCGCGAGGTTGCGTGCCTCAAGGGCAGCGAGAGCCTTGACCGCATCCTCGCCACCGCCGAGCGACTTCAGCTGGGGTCCGAGCGCGATCAGGTCGAGGGTGAAGGTCAGGTAATTGCGGTGCGAGACCGCGTACCGTTCGGACTTGTCCATCACGGCGTCGTAGTTGTGGGCGACGGGGGAGTCGCCGTTGAGCGTCCGCTTCAGTGTGACCGATTGGTAGTAGTCGCGAGCGGGTCGGATCGTGGTCGGAATCGTGCGCTCCTGCAGCACCGCGCGCTTGATACCGGGGCGCTGCGTGAACGACGCGAGCACCGGAGCCCACTGCTGTGTGAGGTCGAAGCGCTCCGGGTCGTCCTTCATAAGGAAGCCCTGCACCTCGACCTCGGCGGTCACCGACACCGACCGGTCGTGCGGGTTGTAGACGCACGCGACGTCGTCCACGTCCCACAGCTGGATGGATGCGCGGATGCCGGGCAGGTTGAGTGTGCCGGCGAGGTGAGCTCGCTCGGGGCGGTAGACCTGCCGCGTCGCACCGGTCGTGTGGCGCAACTGCTTCATGTACCAGAGCCCGACCTGCCGCGGAGCGGAGTCGCCGTGCACCGTGACGAACGCGAAGATGCCGATCGGCAGGTAGAGGGGTGCGGCATAGAGGAGTCCCGGCGGGCCGAAACGGTTGACGCCGATCAGCACGATGATGGCGGCCGCGCTGAGGCAGGTGAGCTGCCAGCCGTCCATGCCCATCACGACGCCCTGCCTCGAGCGGCGCGGCAGACGGACGGGTCGGGCGAGGTCCTGAGTCGACATCATGCGGTCCTCTCAGTTCGAGGGCGAGGGGGCGACGAGGGAGACGGCGACGGCGATGGCGCGGATGACGGTCCTGGCCGCGACGAGGGTCGAGATGCCGGAGGGGAGCTGGCGGACGACGGCGCCGGAGCACCCGCGCCGGACGGGTTGGCTGCGGGCGAGGGGCCCGAACCACCGGGCGAGCCGGGGGAGCCGCTGGGGCCGGTTGGTCCCCGCGGTGGGCGACCTGGCGTGGAGCCGCCGCCTCCACTCGCACCCGATGGGCCGGCCGCTCCCGGCGCGCCCGGTCGCGCGGAGCGCGCCGGCACGCCAGCGGGCGATGAGCCGGCACGACTGGGGATGCGCGATACCGATCGGGCGGCGCCTGTCGCTGCGTGGCCAGCTCGTGACCCGACCGCCGAGCCGACCGAGTCGGCGGCGACCGCGCCGACGAAGCTGAACAGTCCGAAGATCGCGAACGGGGCGAACGCCACCAGGACCAGCCCGATCAGCAGCGGCCAGGACTGCGGGTCCCAGATCGTCTTGATGTTCGCGAGCCCGTTGATGATCAGCGTCACGAACCCGATCGTTAGCGGCCC
>NZ_JASBSF010000229.1 GCF_030149085.1 Microbacterium sp.
CGGCGCGCACAGACGCTCGCGCCCATCACGATCAGTGCCGATCGGAGTCCGCATGCCCTCGCCGTGGTCCCCCGGGTCGGGTACCACCCCCGACGCCTCGAGGCTGATCATCGAGCGCGCCCGCGAGGAGTTCGTGCTCGGAAACGACACTGACGCGCGGGTCGGTGATGTGCGAGGCGTCGTGCGCGAAAGCTGGCGGCGTTCGCGCGACGGACGTGTCGGCGTCGAGGGTCTTCCCCCGCTCGCGCTGAGCGCCGAGGAACTCGAACTGCTTCGGGCGCAGCATCCGCTCGGTTCGGTCATGGACATGATCCGGGGACTGCTGATCCCGGGAGCGGCCGAGGACTCGGGCGTGATCGTCGCGGTCGGGGATGCCGCCGGACGGCTGCTGTGGGTCGAGGGAGACCGCACGTTGCGATCCCTCACCGGTGACATGGGGTTCGTGCCCGGCGCCGACTGGTCAGAGAAGGCTGTCGGGACCGCCGCCCCCGGGACCGCGCTCGCGCTCGACCGGTCGGTGCAGATCCGCGGCGCAGAGCACTTCAACCGACTCGTCCAACCCTGGTCGTGCACCGCGGCGCCCGTTCATGACCCTGAGACGCGTCGGCTCCTCGGGGTCATCGACGTCACCGGAGACGACCCAGCCGCGTCGGCCCAAGCCCAGCTTCTGGTGGACGCGACAGCCCGCGCCGTCGAGGGTGAACTGCTCCTTGCGCGTCTCCGGGAGCGGGCTTCCGGCGCGCGGCGCACGGGGGAGACGGCCGACGTCGAGGCACCCAAGCTTCGGCGAGCCCGGCCGGCTTCGGCATCCGTCGTGGCAACCCTTCGCGTGCTCGGTCGAGATCGCGCCCTTCTCGAGACCCTCTCAGACGGACACCTGCGGGTCAACGAGCTCACCACGCGCCACGCCGAGATCTTGCTGTGCCTTGCGACCCACCGCCAGGGCGTCTCGGCCGAAGCCCTCGGTGAACTCGTGTACGGCGATCCGGATGCGGGAACGACCCTGCGTGCCGAGATGGTGCGGTTGCGCAAGATCCTCGAGCGGATCGCGCCCTCGCTCGCTCCGCAATCCCGTCCCTACCGCCTCACGATGCCACTCGAGACCGACGCGCATCAGCTGCTCTCGCTTCTTGACCGGGGCGCGCACCGGGTCGCGCTCGCTGCCTATCGCGGCGATGTGCTCCCCGACTCGGCAGCGCCGGGCGTCGAGGAGTTCCGAGACACCGTGCGGGTGACGCTCCGAGAAGCGCTGCTCGCGGAGGCGAGCCTGGATGTGTTGCTCGCCTTTGCCGACACGGATGCCGGAGCCGACGATGTCGAGGTGCTTCGCCTGTGCCTGTCCATGCTCCCAGCGCGTTCCCCCAAGCGCGCTGGCCTGGTTGCCCGCATCGATCGTCTCGAGCGCGCAGAACCCTGACGCGCCACGCTCGGCAACGCCGGGAGCGCGGCATCCGTTTCACGTGCAACGGATGCCGGCAGAAGGCCTGCAACGGAATGCAACCTTGCCTCACCTACCGTCGACCCATCGCGACGACGGCCGTCGCGCGCAGTCGAAGGAGACTCACATGACGATTGTTGAAGAGGGCGTCTCAAGCGTGTACGCCGCCCCCGGCCAGCGCGGGGCGCTCGCCGACTACCGGGCCCGCTACGGCCACTACATCGGCGGCGAGTTTGTCGAACCGCTCAAGGGCCAGTACTTCGAAAACATCACCCCCGTCACCGGCAAGCCGTTCTGCGAGGTCGGCCGCGGCACCGTCGAAGACATCGACCGGGCTGTGGATGTCGCCTGGAAGGCGTTCCAGAGCTGGAAGCGCACCACTCCCGCCGAGCGGGCGAACATCCTCAACAAGATCGCCGACCGCATGGAGGCGAACCTCGAGTCCATCGCGGTGGCCGAGACCTGGGAGAACGGCAAGCCCGTCCGCGAGACGCTCGCCGCCGACATCCCGCTCGCGATCGATCACTTCCGATACTTCGCCGGCGTGCTGCGTGCCCAGGAGGGGTCGCTCAGCCAGATCGACGAAGACACCGTCGCCTACCACTTCAACGAGCCGCTGGGCGTGGTCGGTCAGATCATCCCGTGGAACTTCCCGATCCTCATGGCCACGTGGAAGCTCGCCCCCGCGCTGGCTGCCGGCAACTGTGTCGTGCTCAAGCCCGCCGAGCAGACTCCGGCGTCGATCCTGTTCCTGTTCGACATCATCGGTGACCTGCTGCCGGCAGGTGTCGTGAACATCGTCAACGGCTTCGGTATCGAGGCAGGTGCCCCGCTCGCGCAGCACAAGGGCATCCGCAAGGTCGCCTTCACCGGTGAGACCACGACCGGGCGCCTGATCATGCAGTACGCCTCGCAGAACCTCATCCCGGTGACCCTCGAGCTCGGTGGCAAGAGCGCGAATGTGTTCTTCGAGGATGTCGCCCGCGAACGCCACGACGACTACTACGACAAGGCTCTCGAGGGCTTCACGTTCTTCGCCCTCAACCAGGGTGAGGTCTGCACCTGCCCCTCGCGCGCGCTGATCCAGCGCTCGATCTACGACCAGTTCCTCGGCGACGGCCTGGAGCGGGTCGGCAAGATCGTGCAGGGCAACCCGCTGGACCCCGCCACGATGATCGGCGCGCAGGCATCCAACGACCAGCTCGAGAAGATCCTGTCCTACATCCAGATCGGCAAGGATGGCGGGGCCAAGCTCCTCGCCGGCGGCGAGCGGGTCGACCTCGGCGGTGACCTCAGCGGCGGCTACTACGTCGCCCCGACCGTGTTCGAGGGCACGAACGACATGCGGATCTTCCAGGAGGAGATCTTCGGTCCGGTCGTCTCGGTGACCTCGTTCGACGGGTTCGACGACGCGATCCACATCGCCAACGACACGCTCTACGGTCTGGGTGCGGGCGTGTGGAGCCGGTCCGGTGACACCGCGTACCGCGCCGGCCGCGCGATCGAGGCCGGACGTGTCTGGACGAACACGTACCACCAGTACCCGGCTCACGCCGCGTTCGGTGGCTACAAGCAGTCCGGCATCGGTCGCGAGAACCACCTGAAGATGCTCGACCACTACCAGCAGACCAAGAACCTCCTGGTCTCCTACGCCGAAGGCCCCATGGGCTTCTTCTAAACCGGCATCGCCGGGGGCGGCAGCCATCACGGATGCCGCCCCGCGTGCCGAACGCAGGATGAATCACGCAGTCGGCGCCGGTTCATCCTGCATTCGGCACCGGCCACCTTGAGCAAGGAGACAGCATGGTCAGCATCGGAACCTACGAGCGGGTCGCGGTCACCGACGAGGCTGCGGCGCTGCTGCGGGAACTCGCGGTGCACCACGGCGCGCTCATGTTCCACCAGTCGGGCGGATGCTGCGACGGCAGCGCGCCCATGTGTTACCCGGTGGGGATGTTCCTGACCGGTCCCAGCGACGTGAAGCTCGGCATCCTCGAGATCGACGGGATCGATCCGATCGAGTTCTTCATGTCGGAGTCACAGTTCGAGTATTGGAAGTACACGCACCTGACCGTGGACGTGGTCCCGGGCCGGGGCGCCGGATTCAGCGTCGAGAGTCCCACGGGTAAGAGGTTCATCATCCGCTCCCGGATGCTCACCGACGCCGAACTGGAGTTCTTCGGCCTCGGCCCCACGGCCTGACCTGCCGCCGGTCCGAGCGATCGGGCGGACCGGGTAGTACGGTGGCGGGATGACGGATGCCGAGTCTCGCGCTGCCGATGAGCAGCGGGCGGCGGATGCCGAGCTGCCCTCTGCGGAACGGCTGAAGGCCTTCACGGATGCCGTCGTGGCGATTGCCATGACGCTCCTGATCCTTCCGCTCATGGACAGTGTCACCGATGCAACGGAGTCGAGCGCGGGGGCTTGGGTGGCGGCGGAATGGCCGAGCCTGCTCACATTCATGCTGAGCTTCGTGCTCATCGCCAACTTCTGGCTCACCCACCACCGAATGTTCGCTCGAGTCACCCATGTGGACCAGGGCCTGTTGTGGCTCACCATCGGGTGGATGTTCACGATCGTGTGGCTCCCGGTCGCAACCGCTATCACGAGCACTTTCGATCCCGACCCGATCGAGAAGCTCCTCTACGTCGGCTCGCTCATCCTCACGAGCCTCGTCCTGACGCTCACGCGGGT
>NZ_JASBSF010000243.1 GCF_030149085.1 Microbacterium sp.
CGAACACGCGGTACGCGTGGCTGACGGTCCCCGCGGCCCCGTAGATCGCACCGACGATCAGCGCGACCACCCACGCAGCAAGGCGAAGGAACGAGAAGCGCGGCACCGCATCACTGTATCGCGGCCGTGCGGCGGGAAGGCTTAGACCGCCAGGCCCCACCACCGAAGCGCGGCGGCTACCGCAGCTGCAGCAACCACCACGACGAGGAACGGTGCGCGCAGCAGGAGCAGACCGGCAGCCACCAGTACGGCGGGGACGCGGGCATCCACCACGATCTGCTGGCCGACCCCGAGTGTTTGCACAGCGACAAGCGCGGCGAGCAGGGCGACCGTCAACAGGTCGGCGATCCGCGCGGGCCGAGGCGCCTCGAGCAAGCGGGGCGGAACGAGGTATCCGGTCACTTTGAGCGCCAGGCAGATGACCGATGCCAGCGCGATCGCACTCCACAGCGTCACGGCAGTCCCACCCGTTCTGGCACATCGTCGGGTTCATCGGGGCCTCCGGGGCGAGCATCCCGATCAGTCACCGGACGGGACCCCCAGTCGAACCAGCCGACCAGAATTGCGACCACAGCGGCGATCAGCACCGGAAGACCGGGCATGAGCGACGGCGTCAGCACGGTAGCCACCACGGCAGCCGCGATGCCCACGACGATCGGCTGCCTCCCGCGCAGACGAGGCCATAGCAGGGCGAGGAAGGCTGCTGCGGCCGCGGCATCCAGTCCGTACGCGCGCGGATCGCCGAGCACGTCGCCCAGGAGCGCACCGACAAGGGTCGAGAGGTTCCAGCCGACATAGATACCGATGCCGGTGACCCAGAAGCCAACGGTTCGTGCGCGCGGCGTCGGCTGTGCGAGAGCGACTGCCGTGGACTCGTCGATTGTGAACTGCGGCGCCGCGATGCGGGTGAATCGGCCGGGGGGCAGCAGGGTCGACATCCGGATGCCGTACGCGACGTTTCGCACGCCCAGAAGCGCGGCGGACGCGACGGCAGCCGGGATCGCCGCGAGTCCCCCGGCTGAGATCACTCCCACGAAGGCGAATTGAGAACCCCCCGTGAACATGACGAGGCTGAGGATGCAGGTCTGCCAGACATCAAGTCCTGCCGCCACCGAAAGCGCGCCGAACGAAATCCCGTAGGCACTCGTCGCGAGGGCGACGCTCAGGCCTTGGCGCCACGCACCGCGCGCGGCATCCGTTCCCTCGCCTTCCGGCGGCCCGTCGACCGGCTCCATGTCCGCCATCCTGCAAGAGGAAAATCGTTCGGTCAAGTTGACAATAGTTCGGCATAATGAACGACATGAGTCTGGGGTCTCGCATCGCGACCGCCGTCCGTCGCGAACGCGATCGCGCGGGCGTCTCTGCCGCAGAGCTGGCGCGACGCTCGGGCGTATCCAAAGCCACCATCTCGCAGATAGAGGCAGGTTCGGCCAATCCCAACGTCGAGACCCTGTGGGCGATCGCGACGGCTCTCGGGGCGCCCTTCGCCGCGTTGGTGGAGGACCGCGAAAGTGAGCCGACGCTCATCCGCGCGCGCGATGGCCATGGAGTGCGAGCCGCCGGTTCCTCCTACGAGGCGCTGCTCCTCTCGGCCGCCCCGCCGAACGTCAGACGTGACCTGTATCTTCTCCGCGCCGAGCCAGGCTCGCCTCGACTGTCGGACGCACACCCGACGGGAACCACGGAGCATGTGGTCCTCCTGTCGGGAAGAGCACGCGTCGGGCCGCGGGAGGAGCCCTTCGAACTAGAGCCCGGGGACTACCTCTGCTATCCCGGCGATGCAGCACACGTCTTTGAGGCCCTCGTCGCCGGCACCAGCGCGGTGCTCGTGTCCGAAATGCGCTGAGGGGACGCGAGGTCAGGCGTTGGCGTCCTGGCGCTTCAGACGCGATGCTGCGCGACCACGCTCGGTCTGGTCGAGGATCACCTTGCGGATCCGAACCTTCTCGGGGGTGACTTCGACACACTCGTCCTCGCGCGCGAACTCGAGGCTCTCCTCGAGGGAGAGCTGTCGCGGCGGAGTAAGCCTCTCCAGCTCATCCGCGGTCGAGGAACGCATGTTCGTGAGCTTCTTCTCTTTCGTGATGTTCACGTCCATGTCGTCGGCTCGCGTGTTCTCGCCGACGACCATTCCCTCGTAGACCTCTTCGGTGGGCTGCACGAAGAAGCTCATGCGCTCCTGCAGCGCCATCATGGCGAACGGGGTCACGACACCGGCACGGTCGGCCACGATCGAACCGTTCTGCCGTGCGACGATCTGGCCTGCCCAGTCGTCGTAACCGTGCGAGATCGCATTGGCGATCCCCGTACCGCGGGTGATCGAGAGGAACTCAGTACGGAAGCCGATGAGTCCACGCGAGGGGACGACGAACTCCATTCGCACCCAGCCGGTGCCGTGGTTGACCATCGTCTCCATGCGCCCCTTACGCGCGGCAAGCAGCTGTGTGATCGCACCGAGGTACTCCTCGGGGGCATCGATCGTCAGGTGCTCGAAGGGCTCCTGCGTCTGGCCGTTCGGCCCCTTGCGGGTGACGACCTGAGGCTTGCCGACGGTCAGCTCGAAGCCCTCGCGGCGCATGTTCTCGACGAGGATGGCAAGCGCCAGCTCACCGCGCCCCTGTACTTCCCAGGCATCCGGCCGCCCGATGTCGACGACCTTGATCGACACGTTGCCGATCAGCTCGCGGTCGAGGCGATCCTTCACCATGCGGGCCGTGACCTTGTGGCCCTTGACCTTGCCGACAAGCGGCGACGTGTTCGTGCCGATCGTCATCGAGATAGCGGGGTCATCGACGGTGATCGCCGGCAGGGGCCTGACGTCCTCGGGGTCGGCGATCGTCTCGCCGATCGTGATCTCTTCGATCCCCGCGATCGCGACAATGTCACCGGGGCCGGCTGACTCGGCGGGATAGCGCTCGAGCGCGCGCGTCTTGAGCAGTTCCGTGATGCGGGCGTTCGAGTGCGTGCCATCGTGGCGCACCCAGGCGACAGTCTGCCCCTTCTTGAGCGTGCCGTTGAAGACGCGCAGCAGCGCGAGACGACCCAGGAACGGGCTCGAGTCCAGGTTGGTCACCCACGCCTGAAGCGGCGCTTCGTCATCATACGACGGCGCCGGGACGTGCTCGAGGATCGCTTCGAACAGCGGCTCGAGGTCGTCATTGTCGGGAAGCGACCCGTTCGCAGGCCGATTGCGGGACGCGGCGCCTGCACGGCCCGACGCGTACACGACCGGCACATCCAAGAGAGCGTCGACGTCGAGGTCGGGAACGTCCTCGTGCATGTCGGAAGCGAGGCCGAGCAGCAGGTCGTGCGATTCCTCCTCGACCTCGGCGATGCGGGCATCCGGTCGGTCTGTCTTGTTGACGAGAAGAATGACGGGAAGCTTCGCCTCCAGCGCCTTGCGCAGCACG
This sequence comes from Microbacterium sp., assembly GCF_030149085.1. Taxonomy (GTDB): domain Bacteria; phylum Actinomycetota; class Actinomycetes; order Actinomycetales; family Microbacteriaceae; genus Microbacterium. The sequence continues at coordinate 3,411 of NZ_JASBSF010000243.1, forward strand.
AAGCGCGTCTGCGGAAGCGGCCCTTCCGAGGCATCCACCAGCAGCACGACGCCGTCAACCATCGACAGCCCGCGCTCGACCTCACCCCCGAAGTCCGCATGACCCGGCGTGTCGATCACGTTGATCGTGACGGGGACCTCGGTGTGAACACCGTTGTAGGTGATCGCGGTGTTCTTCGCGAGGATCGTGATGCCCTTTTCGCGTTCGAGGTCGTTCGAGTCCATCGCGCGCTCTTCGACGTGCGCGTGTTCCCCGAACGAGCCGGTCTGGCGCAGCATCGCATCCACGAGCGTGGTCTTGCCGTGGTCGACGTGCGCGACGATCGCGACGTTTCGGAGGTCCGAACGGAGGGCATGCGCCATGAGGGAATCCTTGCGGGTGGGGAGGCGGCCGGGATGCCGGCGCCTTCCAGGATATCTCAGGACCGCTTGCAGGCCGCTGAGCGGAGCGTTGTCCCGCTTTAGGCGGACTTCTGCTCTGCCAGGAGAGCGGCCCGAGCCTCGCGACGTTCGCGCTGCTCGGCCGGGTCAGGGACCGGCACTGCCGCGATGAGTCGCTTGGTGTAGTCATCCTGCGGGTTGCGCAGAATCTGCTCCTTCGTACCCTGCTCGACGATCGTCCCGAAGTGCATCACCGAAATGCGATGCGAGAGGATGTCCACGACGGCAAGGTCGTGGCTGATGAAAAGGCACGCGAACTTGAGCTCCTGCTGCAGCTCCTGGAGCAGCTCGAGGAATCGGGCCTGGACAGAAACATCCAGCGCGGAAGTGGGTTCAT
>NZ_JASBSF010000244.1 GCF_030149085.1 Microbacterium sp.
ACGGGGAGTACTCGCTGACGACTTCGAAGGGCCTGACGGATCGTGTGGTCTGCACTCCTCCAGCGTAGGCGGGGGTTCCGACATCGAGGCCGCCCGGCATTTCGGTGGGCGCAAAGGATGCCTACTCTGGAGGCGTGCTCGAGTTCTTCGTGGGATCCGGTCTTGCCGCAGCAGCGGGGCTGAACGCTTGGATGCCGCTGCTGGTGCTCGGGCTCGCGAACCGCTTCTTCGACGCGATCGAGCTGCCGGCGGGGTGGGCCTGGCTGTCGAGTGACATCGCCCTCTGGATCATCGGGGCGCTGCTCGTCCTGGAAATCGTCGCCGACAAAGTGCCGGTGGTGGACTCCATCAACGATGCGGTGCAGACCGTCATCCGGCCCGCATCCGGAGGAATCGCGTTCGGCGCCGGAGCAAGCGCCGAGACCGTGCGCGTGGATGACCCCAGTGCGTTCTTCGCGAATCAGAACTGGGTGGCCATCGGCATCGGAGTCGCGATTGCGCTCGCCATCCACGTGGTGAAGGCATCCATTCGCCCGGTAGCGAACGCGGCGACGGCGGGTGTTGCAGCCCCGATCGTCAGCACCGTCGAGGATGTCTCGAGTCTCGCGCTCTCGATCTTTGCGATCGTGCTGCCGATCCTCGGATTCCTGTTGCTGATCGGCGCGATCGTGACGGCAATCATTGTGATTCCGCGGTGGCGACGTCAGCGCGATCGGCGTGCGGCGATCCGCAACGGCAACGCCTCCCAGAGCACGTCGACCTGATCTCGGGTCTGCGCGAGCGTCCCCGCCGTGTCGATCACGACGTCGGCGATCGCAAGTCGCGCATCGTCGGGAACCTGCGATCCGATTCGGGATGCAGCCTCCTGCGGACTCATGCCGCGAAGCTCTACCAGGCGCTGTTCGCGAAGCTCGGCGGGGGCGTGTGCGACGACGACCAGTTCCCACGGGTCATCCACCCGCGCCTCCACCAGCAGCGGCACGTCGTACACGACGACGGCGTCGGGATCGGCGGCAAAGGCCTGCCCGAAGCGGCGAGCCGACTCCTCCCGCACCGCGGGATGAACGATCGCGTTGAGCACGGCGAGCCGGTCCGCGTCTCCGAACACGAGGGAGCCGAGCGCGGCGCGATCCAGCGCTCCGTCGACCGTGAGGATGCCGTCACCGAATTCTGCGGCGATGCGGTCGAGCACCGGCGACCCGATGCTCTGGACGTCGCGGACGACCTGATCGGCGTCCACGACCACGGCGCCGAGCTCGGACAGCCGTGATGCCACGGTGGATTTGCCCGCCGCGATTCCCCCAGTGAGTGCGATGAGGGGCATGATCAGCTCTCCGCCGGCGCTGACGTCGGCGCGTCGGGACCCACGGAGGCAGGCGGGTTCGAGCGCGGCGGTTCTGCGATCAACACCGAGATGTCTCCGGTCTTGGCCGAACGGGTGGATGCCACATCCGCTGCGTCGATGAGCGCGCCGGCGTCGTAGCCGAAGTCGTGGGTCACGGCGACGCCGATGCCGACGACCGGGACCACGGCGTCGGGGACGGTGCGCAGAGCTTCGAACACGGCTGTGGCGAGTCGGGATGCCTGCCGTCGCGCCTCGCTCGCGTCCCAGGATGTGTCGCACACCCACAACACCGTGGCGCCGTCATCGCCGATGACCGCAAGCGGTTCGACGGTGCGCCGCACGGCATCGCGGGCTGCGACAGCAACGTGGCGCCCGACCTCGTTACCGAAGGCCTTCGCGATGAACGGCAGGTCATCGATGCGCATCGCGATGACGCCGACCCCGATGCCCTTCTCTTCGGCGCGTTCGAGCACATCGGTGACCGTCGCACGGAACTGCGGCTCGGTCAGGATGCGGTCGCTTCCGTCAACTGCCACGAGGTTGGTGTACCCCCGCATCCCTGCGCGGCCCGCACGCAGGATGGAAGTGACGATCGCCGCATTGATGACGAGCGTGATCGTGACAAAGCTCGCCGGGACTGTGGAGAACCACGCCTGAAACACGGGATCATCGGGTCCACGCAGGAGGAAGACGAGGGCCCTCGCGGCCGTATAGAGCGCCTCGATCACGAGCACGATGGCGAGGGCAATGGTCGTGCGGGTCTGCGCCAATCGACCGCGTGCGGTCTCCCATACGCCAAACGATGCCAGCACCGCCAGCGCGGCATACATCCAGACAACCCCTGCCCAGTCGCCGCCTTGCGGACCCTCGACAACGACGGCGATGAACGCAACAGCCATGCCCACACCGACCGTGCCGTAGGCCCAGCCGATGCGGTGTCCGTTGTAGCTGCGGCATCCGATCCAGATGAACCCCGTGGCCGCCACGAATGCCGCGTTTCCGGCGGCCACCGCGATCCATCCGCCACCGGCTGCCCAGATCGCGTAGGCGATGGTGGTCAGGATGCCGGCCAGAAAGGCGATCGACCAGTGCCGACCCGACACCTCGTCGCGGCGAATGAGGGTTTCGGAGATGTAGATGATCCCGACGATCAGCACGACCGCTGCCGTCATGACGCTGACCGAGTAGAGGTCGAGAGTCATCTCGTCGCCTCCATGTCGGAGCGGCCCGCCGTGGTGATCGCGCCCGACATGTTGAGTGCCTCTTCGGGGTCGATCGGCGGCAGCGGAACGTCGACCTGGGCGGGAACCCGCACGAGGAAGACAGAACCGACGCCCTGCTCGCTGCCGACGATGATCTCTCCGCCGTGCGCGCGAACGATGTCGCGGCAGATCGCAAGACCGAGGCCCGTGCCGCCGACGTCGGTTCGGGCCCGGAAGAATCGCCGGAAGAGGCGGCTCTGGTCATCGGGCGACAGGCCGATCCCGTCATCGCGCACCAGCAGATATGACGCGACGTCATCGCCGTAGACGGCTAGCTGCACCGATCCTCCTTCGCGCCCGTACTTGATGGCGTTACTGATGAGGTTGTCGGCGACTTGGCGCATCCGTGCCGGGTCCACGTAGGCATGCGTGGGTTGCACGTCGTCGGTGAAAATCGTGATCCGCCGCTCGAGCGCGGAGGGTTCCCACGCCTCGGCGGACGCCAGCACGAGCTGCTGAAGGTCGACGTTCTCGGGCGACACCGTCACATCGACTGTCGATTTCGACGACGACGTGGCCGAGAGGATGTCGGAGATGATCTGGATCATCCGTTCGGCGTTCTGCGTGGCCACGTCGAGGTCGCCACGTACCTTCTCGGGGATGCCCTCCGTCTCCAGCGCCAGGTCGAGATAGCCGACGATGGCGGTCAGCGGCGCGCGCAGTTCGTGCGACACCGATGCAACCACGTTGTCGCGAGCGAGGAGCGCGGTGCGCTCGGCGGTGACATCTCGCGAGATCACGACGGTGCCGGCATCCGCTCCCTGGGTGTCTCGCAGGCGCCGCGCCGTCACGCTCAGGGCCCGTCGCGTGGTGTCGGGAGCACCGAACCAGACGATCTGGTTGTCGAAGACCTCGCCCCGCTGCGCGCGAGCAACCGGCATCCGTTCCGGGACGAGGGGGGTCTGGCCGTCGGCGTCGAATGCCGGGAGGCGGTTGTGTCCGTCGGCGCTGATGAGCGCGTGCTGCATCCGCGCGTGAGCCTCGTTCGTGACCGTGACTGCACCGTCCGGTGAGATTCGGATGACACCGAAGTCCACCGAGTCCAGAACCTGGGTGACCAGCTGCTCCTGATGCTGGGTGCGTTCCAGGCTCTGTCCGAGCACCAGTGCCTGTTTGTCGAGCAGCGTCCGCTGCGCGGCGAAGCGGCGCAGACTGAAGTACGCCCCGGCCGAAACAGCAAGGGTCACGATCGGTAGGAGAATCAGCGCAAAGCTGAACGCCGACTCCTTGCCGGCGGCGATCACCCACCCATACGAGACCCAGACGAACAGATTCGCCGCGAGGAACCCCGCCAATCCCAATGACGCAGACAGCCACATCACGGGAAAGAGCCACAGCAACGCAATACCGGACTCGGGGAAGGCGGCCCGCATGAACAGGATCGCGACGACGTCGATCACCGGGACGATACCCACGGCCCACGGCGAGATCGCGTTCCACGGAACGAGCATCGTCACGATCGTCATGACGAACACCATCGCGACACCGACGAAGAACAGCGTGAGATCCCCCGGGATGGCGGCGATGATCGCAAACGCGGTGATGACCAGAACGACGACGGCGAGCATCACCTGCTGCAGCACTGCCATGCGTGCTTCGGTGCCGTCGCGGCGCAGGGCGAAGTCGTCAGCGAGAGAGCGCCACAAAGTACTTCGACCTGCTGCGCGGCTCGCACCGCGGCGTGCAGAGCCGGTTTCCACCTTCCCCATAGATGAACGTTATCGCGCAGGCGGGGCGGGTGGAGTCCTCCGCGCGCTGCCCGATCAGAAACCGAAGTCGCCGAAGTCTCCGAAGCCGCCGTCCGCGAAGCCCGTGTCTCCGGCTCCGGATGCGTCGGCCCAGCCAGGGTCGCCCCCCGTGTCGGTTCCCGCCTCGGCTGTTCCCGGATCCGTGGCACCGGCGTCGGCAGCGAAAACCGGAGCCATGAACGCGGACACGAGCGCGGACCCGATGACATACCCGGCGACGGTTCCGAGGAGCGACGAGCCGACCATCGAGCCGAAAGACGGCCCCTGACGCTGGCCGCCGAGCGTGCGCTCCATCGAGCCGGGATTCATGTACTCGGCTCGGGTGGCGGCACGGGCCATCTCGTTCGGGTCGGTCGAGCGGGGCTGCTCGGATGCCGGGAGGGTGGCTGTCATGTCGGCAAGCACCTGCTGCCGCTGTTGCTCGGTGAGCCTCGCGAAAGCCTCGGCGTGAACCTGCTCGATCGTCTCGGGCGGCGCTGTGCGCAGAAGGTAGCGGTACCGCTCGATCGCGATCTCGTCCTCGGACTTCGGCGGCGTCGTGGACGGATAACCCGCGGGACGCGGCGCGGCGGGCTGCTGCGCGTACGGCTGCCGGTTCTGGGGCTCGGTGCCGAAGAGTCGGTCAAGGAAACCCATGGTGTCCTCCGTGGGGTCGAGTTCGGGAACTCCTGACGCTATCCAGCGCAGCTTTGGGAGGGCTGTGAGCTGCGGGAGTTCTCAGGCGCTCGGCGGCACTCCCGGCTCCCCGATCGAGAGCATGAGGCGGTTGGCCCAGTTGAAGAACGACGCCGCGAGGATCGCGTCGAGCACCTCGAGGTCATCCAGACCCGCAGCATCCAGCCCAGCCAGCTCGGCAGCGCCGAACGCGGAGGGAGTCTGCGTCAGCGCGACACTCGCGTCGATGATCGCGTCCCAGCGCTGGTCGATGCGGGCCGATACTCCCTCGTCCAGGATGCGCTGCACGTCCTCGCGTCTGCCCGACTGCTGGGTCGTGAACGCGGAGTGCACCGACGCGCAGTACACGCATCCGTTGACCCGGGATGCCGCGGTCGCGGCAAGTTCGCGCTCGGCGCGCGGCAGCCCGGCATCCGTGTTCAAGAAGATGTCGAGGTCGGCCTTGGTGCGCTCTCGCAGGATGTCGGGGTCGCGTGCCAGCAGCCGGAAGTAGGGGTTCTTGACCCGCGATCGCTGCACGAGCGCCTCGTAGTGGTGCTCGGTGACCTCTTCGATCGGCAGCGGCTCCACCCACGGAACCCAGTCGAGGGTCTCTTGCGTGAATCGGGTCGGAGGGACCAGACCCTCGGGTGCGGGGATGACGGCGCTCACCGGCCGGCTCCTTCCGTGATCGAAACGGCGGGATCGACGACAGCGCGG
>NZ_JASBSF010000250.1 GCF_030149085.1 Microbacterium sp.
CCCCGCGCGACGGACGGTGGTGGGCCGGAGCGATGATCCTCACGGCATCCCTGCTGCTGCTGGCGTTCGTCGCGCACGTCGCCGCGTTCTCGGCATTTCAGCACTACCGCGCCCAGACGATCGGCTACGACGAGTTGCGTACCTCACTCGCCAAGGCCGAGACCCCCGTCGGGCAACTGGTGAGCGAAGACGCGATGGTCGAGCTCGGAACCCCGGTCGCGCTGTTGGAAGCCCCCTCGATAGGTCTGAGCGAAGTCGTGCTCGAAGGCTCCTCGGGTGAAGTGCTGCGCTCGGGTGTCGGGCACCGCCGCGACAGCGTCATGCCCGGCCAGGCAGGGCTCTCGGTCATTCTCGGCCGCCAGACCACCTACGGCGGACCGTTCTCGCAGCTGTACCGGCTCGCACCCGGCGACGAGATCACCATCACGACCGGCCAGGGCGTCAATACGTATCGGGTGTTCGGTCTGCGACGCGCGGGCGACCCGATGCCGCCGGACCTGGCCGCCAACAAGGGCCGCCTCGAGCTGCAGACCGCTGACGGACTAGCTCTCTTCCCCTCAGGCGTGCTGCATGTCGACGCCGAACTGATGTCGAAGACGCAGCAGAACCCGAGCCGGGTCATGGGCTACGCGGCGCTGCCTCCCGCCGAGCGTGCCATGGGACAGGACCCCACTGCTTGGTATGCCGCCTTCTTCGCGTTCGTGTTCTTCGCCGCCGCCGGAATCGGCATGTGGTGGCTGTGGACCCGCTGGGGCCGCTGGCACGCCTGGCTCGTCGGGGTTCCCGTGCTCGTCGCGCTCGGCGTGGTCACCGCCGACATCGTGATGAACGCCCTGCCGAACCTGCTCTAGCCGGGACACCCGAGTCCCGGCATCCGACCTGACGAAAGATGACTATGACGACTGAGCCGACCGCCCCCGACGACATCACCGAGGTGCATTCGTCCCTCGCCGAATCCGCCGAACTGACGGCCGCGCGGATGCCGATTCATGACGCGATCACGACGGATGCCGCATCCATGAACGGCACCTCACCCGACGACACCGCGACCGCCGTCATCGCGCCGGGCGAGGCCCGCACTGCGCCGCCTCTTCCCGAGCCCGCGCCCGAGACCGTCGCTGACGCCGACACCGAGATCGCCGAGGCGCTTGCCGTGCCGCGGGAGCAGCGCCCGCTGTCGACCCTCGAAGCCGACCAGATCTCGGCCTGGTTCGGCACCCACAAGGTGCTCGAGCGGGTCTCGCTCACGATGCCCGCCGGTCAGGTGACGGCGCTGATCGGCCCGTCCGGATGCGGCAAGTCGACGTTCCTGCGCATCCTCAACCGGATGCACGAGCTCGTGCCCTCGGCATCCCTCGCCGGAGAGGTGCGTCTGGACGGCGACGACATCTACGACCGGAACAAGAAGCTGCAGGATGCGCGCAAGCACATCGGGATGGTGTTCCAAAAGCCCAACCCGTTCCCGGCGATGTCGATCTACGACAACGTCGTGTCGGGCCTGAAGCTCACCGGCGTGCGCGTGCACCGCGACCAGAAGGACGAGATCGTCGAGCGGTCACTGACCGCCGCGGGCCTCTGGCGCGAGGTCAAAGACCGACTGCGTCAACCGGGCGGCGGCCTGTCGGGTGGCCAGCAGCAGCGCCTGTGCATCGCGCGGTCGCTCGCGGTCACCCCCAAGGTACTCCTCATGGACGAGCCGTGCTCGGCCCTGGACCCCACCTCCACCCGCGTGATCGAAGAGACCATGATGGAGCTGCAGAAAGAGGTGACGATCGTCATCGTCACCCACAACATGCAGCAGGCCCAGCGTGTCTCGCAGCAGTGCGCGTTCTTCCTCGCCTCGCAGGGCACCCCCGGCCAGATCGTCGAATACGGCGACACCGAAGCCATGTTCTCGGAGCCCCAGGACGAGCGCACCTACGACTACGTGAACGGCCGCTTCGGGTAAGAGCGATGGGCGGGCACACCTCGGGAGAGTTGATCGGCGGGCGCTACGCGCTCGGCGAGCTGCTCGGGGTGGGCGGATCGGCATCCGTGTACGCCGCGCACGACCTGCAGGCCGCAGCAGGCGAACCCGAGTGGGTGGCGCTGAAGATGCTGCATCCACATCTGTGCGCCGACCACGCGCAACGGGCGGCGTTCCTGCGCGAAGCCGAGCGCGCTGCGGGGCTGCATCACGACAACCTCGTCACGGTGCGCGGGGCGGGCCTGCATGACGCTGCCGGGGTTCTGATGCCGTGGATCGCGATGGACCTCGTGGCAGGTCCCACCCTGCGTGAGCATGTGCTCCAGTCCGGACCGTTGAGCACGGCCCAGACCGCAGCCTTGGCGGAGGGGATTCTGTCAGGTCTGGCGGTGGCACACGCTGCCGGTCTCGTGCACCGCGACATCTCTCCGCAGAACCTGGTGTTCCCCGCCAGCGACGGCCCGGTCGACCCGGGGTCGGTGCGGCTCCTGGACTTCGGGCTTGCCGACGCATCCGGTCGCACGACCGTCGGTTCCGACGTGTTGCTGGCCGCCGCGGAGGGCGGCGGAATCATCGGCAACGCCAACTACATGTCGCCCGAACAGGCCCGCGGCCTTCCCGTGAGGACCCCGAGCGATCTCTACCAGGTGGGAGCGGTCCTCTACTTCGCGCTGACGGGCCGGCCCCCGTTCCCGCGTCGCACGAGCGCGGAGGTGCTCGAAGCGCACGTGACGGCCCCGCCGCCGGCGCCCTCCGTGCTCGTGCCGGCCGCCCGACCATTCGATCGGATCATCACCCACGCTCTCACCAAGACCCCGGCGCGCCGTTTTCGAGACGCGACGCAGTTCCGCGAAGCGGTCGAGGGAGCGCTCCTCACCCTCGAACCCGCGCTCCCCGGCACGGATGCCTCGGCCGAGGCATCCGAGCACCCGATAAGCCCCGCACTTGAGGCGCCGGAACGCACGAGTGTGACCCGCGTGCTCTCACCCGCCCGCGGTGGGTACGGCGTGCCAGCGCCGCCGCCCGAGCCGTTCGCTCCAGAGCGGCCCAGCACGTCGCCGGGTTTTCTCGCGGTCATCGGGGCGATCGTCGTCGTGGCGACCGCTGGCGTGTGGGCAGGTCTCGCGGGCGCGACGAGTGCTCCTCCCGAAGCCGAGCCGGTGCCGACGACCCAGGCGACACCGACCGTCGACCCGATTCTCGTGCCCGGACCGGTCGCCCCGCAGCCGTCGCCGTCAGCCACGGTTCAGGCCGTGTCGGTGCCGCAGCTGTCGGGCTTTCTCGTCGACGCTGAGGGGGCGCTGCGTGCCGTGGGACTGACGCTCGGCGAGGTGACGCGTGTTGACTCGCCGTGGGCGGCCGAGACGGTGCTGCGACACGACCCAGCGGCGGGTGAGGTGGTCGAGCCCGGCACGTCGGTGGCGGTCACCGTCGCCAGCGGCTACAACGCCGTCCCCGACGTTGCCGGACTTGATGTGACGGCTGGGAGCAGTCGCCTCGAGGCTGCGGGCTTCTCGGTCTCCAGCGGCGACGCGGCACCGGATGCCGTCATCGTGACCACCCGGCCGGCATCCGGCGTCGTCATCGCGGTGGGAACCGAGGTCGCGCTGCGCACGCAACCCCGCAGCACTGCAACACCGACGCCCACCCCGGCACAGCCTTCCCCGACACCGACGGGAGATACGCCATGAGCATTCGGATGCCCCAACCCCTCGATCTGGCCGATGAGCCCTCGGAACTGCCGCAGCGCGTCGAGGTCGTCGCACCGTCCAGTTCGGAGTACATCGGCCGCGTCGCCGTGCGACGCGCTGCGCTCGCTCTCACGCCGCGCGAGGGACTCGAGTTCTCGCTGCGGGCATACGTGGACTCGCTGGCCGCGCGGCCGACCTTCACGAGAATCTTCACGATCGAGGCGCTGGCGGCCGGAGGCAAGGTGCGCGAGCTGCGTGACGAGCGCTTCGAGGGTTTCATCGACTTCTACCGCGAGCTCGCACGGCGCGCGCGCGAGGAGGATCCGTCGCTCGACGAACCGACCGACGATCTGATCGTCGCGGCGATCGGGGCGATTGCCGAGCTCGTGCGGCGCACCGTCAGCATGCATGGACCCGAGCGCGTGCCCGAGCTTTACGACACGATCCATGACGTGGTCTGGGCGCTCGTACTCGGGGGCACGAAGCGCCGGTGACCGTGCCGGGCCTTTGCGCCCGGCCTCAAGACGAAACACGGCCGCCATCGTGGCGGCCGGTTTCATCACTTGTGGGGAGTCCCGCCGACGTGATGGCGCCGGCCGGTCGTGCGCGCGGCTCTTGATGATTCTGGACAACGACGCGCTCGGGCTATTATAAACGAGTTCATTTACTGAAGGGTTGCCGTTCGTGACGGGTCAGTCGGCTTGTAGGCTGATTTTCGTGGCCACGTCCCAATCAG
>NZ_JASBSF010000265.1 GCF_030149085.1 Microbacterium sp.
GAGCGGAAGGCCGCGTCGTTAGCGCAGCTCCAGCGCGGCAAGATCAACGCCCGAGAGATCGAGGAGATCGACACCTCCGCGTTGTCCGCAGCAGAGGCCAAGGCAATCGCCTCCGGCAATCCGCTCCTGCTGGAGCACTCCGTCATCCTCAACGAGGTGAACCGGCTCCGCCGCCTCCAGCGCGCGCACGAGCGCAACGAGGACATGCTCGTCCACACCGGAAACCGCGCCCGGTCAGCCGCCGAGCGCGCCGCCGCGGACATTCGCGGGCTGGAAGCCGCTGCCCCGCGGATGATCGACACGAGCGGCGACAGGTTCCGCATCACGCTCGGCGCGCGCGACTACGACTCCCGCTCCGAAGCCGCCCACGCCCTCGCCGCATGGATGGGCGACTCCGGGCTGAAGTGGCTGCCGCGGTACGGGCACAAGGACTTCGGGATCATCGGCCGCATCTCAGGCTTCGACATCCACGTCGAGGCCCGCTCCGGGCTCGCCGCCCTCGATGTGACCCTCTCCCTGCCCGAGGTGCCCCGCTCGGGATTCACGCTGCCGAAGGAGTCATTCCTTGAAGCCGGGCTCGGGCTCGTGCAGCGCATCGAGAACCGCGTCAGCGGCATCCCCTCCCTTCTCGACCAGGCCCGCGAAGACCTGGAAGAAGCCGAGCAGACCGTCGCCGACACCCAGCAGCGCCTCGGCCAGCCCTTCCGCCACGCACAGACCCTCGCCGACGCCGAGGAAGACCTCGCCCGCGTCGAGTCCCAGCTCGCCGCGATGCAGGACGAGCCCCGCCCCGAGCCTGACTCACTCGAGTCAGAGCGCGTCGAGCTAACCATCGAGGCTGTGCGCGGCTACCAGCCGAACCTGGGGTCGCGGGAGGGAGCCGTCACGGTGACGGTCGAACCGTTCGACTCCAGCGATCCGACGCGACAACCCCCGAGCAGTACGCCGTCCCTGTAGCCGCCACTGCCGAGCCGCCTCCGGGCGGCACCACGGGTGCACCTCTCTCGTGAGGCCAGGTGCCTGGACAGCGGAGAGGACGCGAACATGGAGACGATCGAATCGCTCACCACCAATGAGCGGAGCGCCAGGATCGCGCTCGCCATCGCCTTCGAGCCGGGCGAGGCCACCACCGCCGCGGTGATAGCCGCGGTCGGGGCCCAGGAGACACTTCGCCTCCTCACCTCGACCGAGCCTGTCCCCGGCGTCGATACGGAGGCTGCCGCGCTCTGGCGAGACCTCGCCGCTCCCCGGCTCAGGCCCCAGGCGTTCCAGCAGGTCATCGACGCAACCCAGCGTCACCGCCTGCACGTCTCGATCCCCGGCGATCCCGAGTGGCCCGAGGGCTTCGCCATCGGCGGCGTCACCCCGCCGCTGGCGCTGTGGGTGCTCGGTGAGGTCGACACCCTCCGAACCCCCGTCCAGCGGCTCGTCACGCTCACGGGATCTCGCGCCGCGTCGAGCTACGGCGAGTTCGTCGCCGCCGAGCTTGCGACCGGAGCCGCTGAGCGCGGCGGCATCGTCGTCGGTGGAGGCGCCTACGGCGTCGAGGCCGCCGCCCACCGGGGCGCGCTCAACGCGGGCGGTAAGACCATCGCCGTCCTCGCTGGCGGCCTGGACAGGCCCTACCCGGCGGGCAATCAGCAGCTGTTCGAGCGCATCGCCGCGAACGGCGCTCTGCTCAGCGAGATCCCGCCCGGATGCGCGCCGACCAGGCTGCGCTTCGTGCAGCGCGCACGGCTACTCGCCGCACTCTCGGACACGAGCGTCATCGTCGAGGCAGGCGTCCGCTCTGGCTCGCTCCTGGTCGCCGCTCGCGCCGCCACCTTCGGCCGCGATGTCGGGGCTGTGCCTGGCCCGATCACGAGCCTTATCTGGGTGCTGTCAAGGGGGTGAAGCAAGATTGTGCGGGAGCGGCATGTAATCGACGTCAGTTACTGGCAGGCGAGCTCGTACCCGCTGTGCTTGGCGATGGGGCGGTAGGTGGCGCCTGGATGGAGTCGGGTAGCGACCTCAAGAGCGCTGCCCCAGTCGTGTGGTGTGCCTCCGGCTATCCGGTCGATGAGGATGCAGTCCGGGGTGGGGTTGGAGTTTCCGAGCCAGTAGACGTCGTGGTCGTCGACAAGGTAGGACATGAGGCCAATGTCGGTCTCAACAGAGGAGCCAGCAGGAATCGCCTCAAGGATTGTGGTCGCTGCGTCAGCCCGGTCGGGCTGATCCCACGAGTTGGGTGCGAGAAGCGACCATAGCGGGAGTGTGGGTAGGAGCACTGTTGCTGCTGTGACGGCGATCGCGGCGCCGTGGCGGCTATAGCTGCGAAGCCAGGCCCACCGGGCAGTGGGCCCGCGGTTGATGGCATCTAGGAGTGCGACGAACACGATCGGCATGAGGACGGCGCTGTAATGCCAGCTTGGGCCCCAGTAGCCATGGTTGCTTGAGAGGAAACGCCACGCGAGGGTCGGCAGGAGGACGAGCGCGATCGGTGACCGGAGGATGAGCCCGCCGCTGATTACCAGGATCAGGGCGAGCGTGAGTCCTTTCGATGGGTGAAAGAGCCCGCCAGGGTCGCCAAGGAGTGTCAGCGGGTTGGCGTTACTCGCGTACGCCCAGGAACCTTGAGGGTTGAGGAGTGGGAGCACGATGAACACCGCGATCGCGAACCAGCCCACGCCCCAGACCGTGAGCCAGAGCCCAAGCGGCTTACGCGAGCGGTAGGCGACAAGCAGACCGATAATCGCGACGGTGAGGCCGAGATCTTCCTTGACGAAGACCAGGGGGGCCGCCCACAGCACGGTAGCGAGATCGCGGCGCTCGACCAGCGCGCTGAGCGAACAGGTCAGCAGAGGGACCGCGAGGGCGATCTCGTGGAACTGTGCTTCGGCGGCATACTGCAAACCCCAGCTGAAACCGAACGCGAGTCCGATGAGCACGCCGCCCGCGACGGTGCCAAGGCTGCGCGTCGCGGTGCGGGTGAGTATTGCTGCGGCGACCGCGAAACACACGGCTTGAACGGCGAGCAGTGTGAACGCGTGGGGCGCGATCGCGTAGACGGGTGCAATCAGAGCGAGGAGGGGGTGGAAGTGATCGCCGAGGAGGTTGTACCCGTCGCCTTTGATGTTCACGATGGGCGGTTGCATCCGGGCGTAGTTGTCGAGCAGCTGGGCGAAGATGCTCAGGTCCCAGGACTTCACGGTGAACTGCGACCACTGCCATGCTGCGTAGACAACGTATGTCGTCGCGACGATCACCCCGACGACGCACGGCGCTATCCATCCCGTGCGAGTGCGCCGATCGGGCAGCCGCGGCGCCGTGGGCAGCGCCCGGATCGGGGTGATTGTCACCGGAGTGGCTCCAGGCCGAGATCGCTGCACGCCACGCCATCCTCCTCCGGGAATACTGCGAGCGTCCCGTCACGCTGTGAGCAGACAAACAGCTCGGGCACGGGATGGATCCGCCCATCGTTGGGGGGCGGTCCGTCGTTCTCACCACCGAGTACGCCGATACGCCATACGGACTCACACAGGTCGATGGCGCGGGCGACCCGGTCGTCTCCGACCGGCGACGGATCGCCGACCTGCTGCGCGCGGCTCTGCAACGAGGGCGACTCGTAGCAGTACGCGGAGTTGTGCCGCAGTTCCGCGGATGCAAGGGCGATCAGCGCCCCACCTGTGGTGGCAGCGACGAGCACGCCGGCGCCGATGAAGATGCTGACCCGCTTGGGAGACCGGCTCCGGTTGCGGCGTCGCCGGACCTCGCGCATCAGGTTGTCGCGCATCCGGTCGTAGTTCGGCTCGTCAATTGTCATTGGTCTATCTGCTTCCTCAACGCTCCGCGCACCCGGGACAGGCGGTTCCGCACAGCCGAGTGACTGGTGCGGAGCTGGTACGCGGCCTGCTTGTAGCTGAGTCCCTCGATCACGCAGAGCCGAAATACGTCCTGGTCGATCTGCGGAAGGGCCGCAACGATCCTTCCGACCTGTTCGAGTTCCATGTTCCGCGCTGCTTCGGCATCCACCTCGCGCGGGGAGGTGAGATCGTCTGCACTCAGCGCAGTCGTGACCCGCTGCGTCAGACGCCTACTTGCCCGCTGAACGTTGAGGGCAAGGTAGTTTGCGGTGGTCAGCAACCACGGCAGGCAAGATGTGCCGGTTAGGTCAATACGACGGCACTTGCGCCACAACAGCAGAAACGCGTCTTGGGTCACTTCCTCGGCGTCTGACGCGGAGTCCACCTTGCTCCGCGCGAGCAGATACACCGCCCGGACGTGACGGTCATGGAGTTCGCTCAGAGCGGTGTCGTCTCCATCGCGCAGTCGCCGCATCAGTGGCACATCGTCGTCGACATGAGCAGCCGAGGCGAGATCTTGCCGATCCCGGGACGCGCGCGCGGGCTCCGCCACCTGCGACTCCCTCCGGCACACGACTCTTCTCGTACCCCATGTTCCCCCACCGTGTGGGTCGGCCGGGGCGACTGTCCGTTCGGACCAAAGGGTCTCAGTATTCGTCGAGGTCTGGCGTGTGAGCAGCGATCGTCGCAAGGCTCTGAACGAAGATCGCCGATCCGAAGGGAACAGACCAACATCATGAAACGTCCACTCGCCGCCCTCGCCGCATCGTTGCTCATGATCGGAGCCGCCGCCATCACGGCGCCCGCGGCAACTGCCGACACCATCGACCGCACTCAGAGCTGTTGGCAGGAGCTCGACACCGGGAAGTCCCTGTGCGTCGACGCCGACGCCAACCTGGCAGACGCCGTGTACGAGGCATACGGCATCGTCCTGTCCACGCCCGACGGGGCACTCGAAGTCAGCGACGAACTCGTCAACGACTCCAGCAGTGCTCGCTCCGATGTCGCGCCGCTGGCAAGCACCGTGATCGGCATCTTCTACGAGCACAACAACTACGGCGGTGCCTCGTACGCAGCGAGCGTGACCCAGAACGGCTGCTACGGCTATGCCCACGGCTACACGAGCCTCGCCGGGATCGGCTGGGACAACCGGATCACGTCGTTCCGGTCATACTCGAACTGCAAGACCGCGATCTTCGAGAACACCAACTATGGCGGCGCGTCCTACGGTTACTACGTGAACTCCAGCAACGTCGGCGCCGCGATGAACGACCGCGCCTCGTCGATCCGTTGGGCAGCGTGACCCACACCGCCGCGAGGGCGACGACCGTGCGCCCTCGCGTGATCGCCGCGGTTGCAGCGATCCTGTTCGTCATCGCGTCCGTGTGGGCGGGGGTTCCCGCCAACGCGACCGTAGATGATGACCCTCTGAGTGGCTTCACGCAGGCTGAGAGGGATCTGTTCGAGTCCGGTGAGCCGGCAATCCTGACGGTGGACCCCGCAACCGGCGAGTTCGTGGCGATCGATGCCGCGACGTCGCTAGTGCAGCCGTTCGGCGTGGTGCCGAACTGCAGCGGTGACCGGGCCTGCTGGCAGGGCTACCTGTCACCGCACCTGTGGTACGGATTCGACGGTACCGGCGCCAGCGGAACCTGGCCCAACCGGGGCAACTTCAAGAGCAACAACTATCGAGCGAAGCTCTGCTGGTCCTACGCAGGCAACAATCCCTGCATGTCTGGATACAGCGGCCTCAACCAGACAATCACCTTCGGGACTGAAGTGACGGGGAAGAGCGTCGCGCTCACCCGGTAGCCGAGTCAGTGACGTGGGAGCGGGACACCATCGCAAGGGGGTGTCCCGCTTCGCCGTTTCCTCATCGATCACTGAATCTGATGCTGGTGACGTTGGCTGGCTGCCCCGTGAGTTCGCGGATGGCGGTGCGTTCCACCGCGAGATCGTCCTCGAGACTGCGGACTTGTTCGCGTAGTTGGGAAACGGTACGGAGCAGGTCGGCGTTCTGGGCGAGGAGTCGTTCGATCTCATGGCCGCGGTGCTCATAGAGCTCACGCAGTCGCTTCTCGTCGCGGAGCTCGAGCTGCGCGGCGAGGCCGGCGTCGAGCTTCCGGTTCAGCTCGCGGGCTTCACCCTTGAGTCGTTTGATCGTGTTCTGCGCGTTCACCAGGTCCGCGGCGCGTGCCGCGTGGAGGGGGCGGTCGCCTGCGGCTGGGTTTCGTTCCTGATGCCGGCGTAGGCCGTCCATGAGATCAGGACGGCTGTAGAGGAACTGCCGGCTCACGCCGGCCGCGGCTGCGAGGGTGGAGACCGTGAGCGCCTGGCCGTGGGCTGCGGCCGCGTGCAGAGTCGCGGCGACATCACGGTGCTTGCGGGCGCTGGCCTCGGCCCGCGCCTGGGCCAACGCGGCGGGGTTTCCTCGGGGTGGGGTGGGCGTCGTCGTCGTCATATCTCCCTCAGTTCGATGTGTTTCCCGGCGAGGGCTGCGCTGCGGGCGCGTCTCATCACCTCGGACATGGTGGAGATCTCACGTCGCTGGTCCTGTGGGAGCTGCTCGAGGCGTTCCCGCATCGTGGCGAGCACCTTCTCGTAGTCGGCGATCAGGCCGCGCTGCGCGTCCAGCAAGTAGCCGGCGGTGTCGGAGGCCTCCGCGATCCGCAACTGCGACTTCAGCTTCACGATCTCCTTCTCGATCTCTGGGATGTGTGAAGGGTTGGGGCGGAAAAACCCACAGCCCGCGCACTGATACCGCAGCTGACACGCGGTACCGCCGGCGGCGACATTGCTCGGCTCCGCGCAGTCGCCGTAAGGGACCGGTGTGATCTTCAGCTGCATACGCCCGTTCGCGATGCCGACCTGTCGGCCGTGACGATCGTGCGCGAGCGGGGCGAGCGTGTCGACGGCCTTCCGGCGACGTTTCGAACTGACCTGGTAGTAGCCCATCGTGGTGCTCAACGAGACGTGGTCCATGAGCTGCCGCAATACGTCCGGGTCTGTCCCGTTGTCCGCGTGACGTTGCGCGTAGGCGCGGCGGAAGTCGTAGGGCTGCACCGTGGCCAGGTCGAAGTCGACCGGATGCCCGTCAGCGTCCGTCACCGGCCCGGGGACCTGGGGAAGGTTCGCTGCGAACTTGTGCAGGATCTTGCCCAGGTAGCGTTCCCCGATCGGAGGGATGTTCTCGTCCTGCAGCCGGCGCCTCCCGCTCGGGAACAGGTACGGCGATCTGATGCCGCGCTCGGTGCGGATGCGCTCCCACCGCCGGATCGACTCGACGACAGGTGTCTCGACGGGGAGTTCCTTGGTCGCGCCGCCGGTCTTGTGCGCCGTGTAACGCAGCAGCCAGCCGCCGTGCCGATCCTGAACGAGACAGTCCGTCCGCAGCGTCGCGATCTCTGCCGGCCGGCGGCCGGTCTCCATGAGCAGTTCGAGCACGCACCGATACATGTCGGAATGGCGACCGATGTCGAGCTGGTCTGTGTGGCTTCGCAGATGCGCGACGACCACTGCAGGGGTCACCCGATCGCTTTCGACCTTCTGGTCGCCTTTTCCGCGCAGGGTGCGGCGTTTCTGCGCGGCGTAGTTCTGCGCGAAGCTCTCCGGGATCTCATCCCAGACGCCGAACCGTCGTGCCAGCCGGCAGAGCTCCCACCAGACCGAATAGGTGAATTTGATCCCCTGCGCCGACCAGCGCTGCTCGAACCGTGCGATGATCGCCGCCATGTCCTCGTAGGACAGTCGCGTCGGATCCATGCCCGCGTCGGAGCGGCGATCGGCCATCACCTGGGATGCCTCGGCGCAGACGTCGAAGCACTTCCGGACTGCCCCACGCGGTTCCAACGTCGCACCCAGCCAGGTGCGGAACGCGGTCGCCAGCCACGGCTGCGTGAGCTGTCGAATGTCCAGCGGTGTGCCACTGAGGTCCGGGTTCCGTGCCGACTGGGTCTCTCGAAGCGGTAGGTCCTGGAGGAAGATCAGGTCGCCTTGGAGCGAGTCGTATTCCTCGAACCGGCGATGCGCCTTCTCCAGCAGCAGCATGCCAACCGCCCGCACTCCTTTTAGGCGGATGGAGTGCTCATGCGACCGGAAGCACTCCAGCAGATCGGTGTGAGGGTCGGCGGCGATGTCGTTGATGAACGGTCGCAGCTTGCTGATCATCACCCGACCCACGCCGCGATCGGCATACTGCTGGATGACGAACAGCAGCTCCGTGCGCAACGGCTCACTCAGCGACCCGAGCGCGA
>NZ_JASBSF010000282.1 GCF_030149085.1 Microbacterium sp.
CACGTCACGATGGCGCGGCTTGGGAAGAGCACGATGGCGCGGCTTGGGAAGAGCACACGGTGGCTCAGGCTCCGAAGAACTGGTTCCCGAGTGCTTTGCTCTTGAGCGCGTCGAACTCGCCCTGCGAGATGGTGCCGGCATCCAGCAGGGCCTTGGCGCGCTCGATCTCGGCAGTCGGGTTAGCGGCAGCGGCAGGACGGTAGTCGTCGGTTTCGGGAACGACGCCGCGCCGGATGCTCGCACGAGCTGCCATCCCGCGTCCTCGGGCGATCACGTACACGAGAGCCGTCAAGAAGGGCACGAGGACCAGGAAGATGATCCAGAGCGCCTTCCAGCCGCCTGCCAGCGTGTGGTCGCGAAACAGATCGATGATGATCAGCGCGACGACGTAGATGTACGCGGCGATGTAGAACATCACGAGCGCGAACAAGAAGATGTCCCAGATGCCGAGCACGGCTACCTCCGAATGCGAAACGGTCGCGCTCAGCCTAGTGCCGAGTGCGACCGTTTCGTGCGAAGCGAGTGTCAGCCTGCGTTCTGGTAGGCGGGAGCCTTGCCGTGAACCGCATCGCCCACGTTGTGGATGCGGATGTCGTTGGTCGTGCCCTCGATTCCGGGAGGAGAACCCGAGATCACGACGACCTTGTCACCGACCTTTGCCAGGTCATTCGAGAGAAGGTAGTCATCGACCTGGAGGAACATCCGGTCGGTGTGCGAGACGTGCTCGACCAGGGTCGACTGGATGCCCCATGTCACTGCCATGCGGCGGCGGATCGCCGGGTCGGGGGCGAAAGCGAGCATGGGGATCTTCGGCCGCAGGCGCGACAGACGGCGAGCCGAGTTTCCCGACTCTGTGAACACACACAGGAACTTCGCCTCGACGAAGTCAGCTACCTCGTTGGCCGCGAGCGTGATGATGCCCCCCTGCGTGCGCGGCTTCGTGTGAATCGGAGCGATGCGCTCGAGTCCGTGTTCTTCCGTCGACTCGATGATGCGGGCCATCGTCTGTACGACGACAACGGGGTACTCCCCCACACTCGTCTCGCCCGAGAGCATGACGGCATCGGCACCATCCAGAACGGCGTTGGCGACGTCACTGGTCTCGGCACGCGTGGGAACCGGGTTGTTGATCATCGACTCGAGCATCTGCGTGGCCACGATGACCGGCTTGGCCATCGCGCGGCACAGCTCGACCGCGCGCTTCTGCACGATCGGCACAGCCTCCAGCGGAAGCTCCACGCCGAGGTCGCCACGGGCGACCATGATGCCGTCGAAGGCGTCGATGATCTCCTCGAGGTTGTCGACGGCCTGCGGCTTCTCGATCTTGGCGATGACCGGAACCCGACGGCCCTCCTCGGCCATGATCACGTGAACACGCTGCACGTCCTTGGCATCCCTGACGAACGACAGCGCGATCAGATCGGCGCCGGTACGCAGACCCCAGCGGAGGTCTGCCTCGTCCTTGTCGGAGAGGGCGGGAACGTTGACCGCGACCCCGGGAAGGTTGATGCCCTTGTTGTTGGACACCGGACCACCGACGATGACTTCGGTCGTGACGACTGTTCCGTCTGTCTCGATGACCTTGACACGAACCTTGCCGTCGTCGATGAGCAGGAAGTCGCCCGGTTTCACGTCAGCAGGCAGACCCTTGAACGTCGTCGAGACAATGTCCTTCGTGCCGAGGATGTCCTCGATGGTGATCTTGAAGATGTCTCCGGGCGCGAGCTCGTGAGGTCCGTTCTCAAACTTTCCGAGACGGATCTTGGGTCCCTGCAGATCCACGAGGACCGCGACGGCGCGCTGTGCGTCGTCTGCGGCCTTGCGGACATTGGCGAAATTGTTCTCGTGTACCGAGTAGTCGCCGTGGGAAAGGTTGAAGCGGGCAACGTCAACGCCGGCATCGATGATGGCGCGAACCATCTCGTATGTCGAGGTTGCCGGGCCCAAGGTTGCGACGATCTTCGCGCGTCTCATCCGAGTGTGCTCCGTTGTTTGCGTGATGCAGGCAGAAGGCCTGCGGGTACAGGCAGGGGCCGGGCCCAGCCTACGCGTGCGCCACGCCGATGGCGACATCCGTGGGGTGAACAGGAGACGGAAGCTCCGTGTCACCCATCAGATACCGGTCCACCGCTGCAGCGGCCGCGCGTCCTTCGGCGATCGCCCAGACGATGAGGGACTGACCGCGGCCGGCGTCACCGGCAACGAACACCCCCGGATGCGTCGTCTGGTAATCGTCCTCACGGGCAACGTTGCCGCGATCGGTGAATCTGGTACCGAGCTGGTCCTCGAGGAGAAGTCGCTCGGGGCCGGTGAAGCCCATGGCGATGAGAACGAGGTCTGCCGGGATCTCGCGCTCCGTGCCGCTTTTCGGGACGCGCCGGCCATCCACGAACTCGGTCTCGGCGACACGAAGGTACTGAACTTCGCCGGCGTCGTTGCCCAGGAACTCGACGGTGGAGGCCAGATACATCCGCTCCCCGCCTTCCTCGTGAGCGGACTGCACCTCGAACAGGGTCGGGGCCATCGGCCAGGGCTGCGCGTCAGGGCGTGCCTCGGGAGGGCGACGTCCGATCGCGAGGTTCGTGACGCTCAGCGCGCCCTGGCGGTGGGCGGTTCCGATGCAGTCAGCACCGGTGTCGCCGCCACCGATCACGATGACGTGCTTGCCCTCGGCACTGATCTGATTGGCGACGGCATCCCCTGCGACAGCGTGGTTCGACTCGACGAGGTACTCCATCGCGAAGTGAACCCCGGCGAGGTCGCGTCCGGGGATGGGGAGGTCACGCGGAACTGTTGCCCCGGTCGCGACGACGACAGCGTCATACCGGGCGCGCAGGGCGTCCCAGGTGATGTCGGTACCGATATTGACGCCGGCGCGGAACCGGGTGCCCTCGTCCTGCATCTGACGAAGCCGGGACTCGAGGTGGCGCTTTTCCATCTTGAAGTCCGGGATGCCGTAACGCAGCAGACCGCCGATGCGGTCATCCCGCTCGTACACGGCCACGGTGTGACCGGCGCGCGTGAGTTGCTGTGCGGCTGCCAGACCTGCGGGGCCTGAACCGACCACAGCCACGGTCTTGCCGGTCAAGCGCCCGGGCGGCTTCGGGTCGACCCAGCCGTTCGCGAAGGCCTGATCGATGATCGAGACCTCCACCTGCTTGATCGTCACCGCCGGCTGGTTGATGCCCAGCACGCAGGCGCTCTCGCACGGTGCGGGACAGAGCCGACCCGTGAACTCCGGGATGTTGTTCGTCGCGTGCAGGCGATCGATCGCCGCGCGCCCCTCCCCGCGCCACGTGAGGTCGTTCCACTCGGGGATGAGGTTCCCCAGCGGGCATCCCTGGTGGCAGAACGGAATGCCGCAGTCCATGCAGCGTCCGGCCTGCCGGCGCAGCACAGCACTGTCACCGGGTTCGTAGACCTCTTTCCAGTCCATGATGCGAACAGGCACCGGACGACGGGCGGGAAGTTCCCGCTCCGTCACCTTCAGAAAGCCCTTGGGATCAGCCACCGGTCACCTCCAGGATGCGGGTCCAGACGACGTCGCCGTCGGGGTCGAGGCCTTCGTCCACGGCCTCCTGCCGCGTGCGCAGCACGGCGGCGTAGTCGCGAGGGACGACGCGGACGAAGTTCGCGACTTCCTCGTCGAAGCGTGCCAGGAAGTCCGCAGCAAGCGCGGAACCCGTCTGTTCCGCGTGCTGCGCGAGCAGGTCCCGCAGCATTTCGGCATCCCCGGAGCCCAGCGGTCCGAGTTCGAGCTCACCCGTGGCGAGCGCTTCCCGGTTCACGAGGTCGGGGTCGAGCCGGTAGATGTACGCGGTTCCACCCGACATACCGGCACCCAGGTTCCTACCCGTCGGACCGAGGATGACGGCGAGCCCGCCGGTCATGTACTCGAGCGCGTGGTCGCCGACGCCTTCGACGACAGCGGTGGCCCCGGAGTTGCGCACGAAGAAGCGCTCGCCCACGATGCCGCGCAGGAAGAGCGTTCCCTGCGTGGCGCCGTAACCGATCACGTTGCCGGCGATGACGTTCTGCGACGCGTCGAAGGCTGCATTCTGGGGAGGCCGGATGACGATCTGACCGCCCGAGAGTCCCTTACCGACGTAGTCGTTCGAGTCTCCCGTCAGTCGCAGGGTGATTCCCGCGGGCATGAAGGCACCGAAGGACTGCCCGGCCGACCCGGTGAGGTTGATCGTGATGGATCCGGCCGGCAGACCGTTCTGGCCCTGAGCCTTCGTGACGTGGTGCCCGAGCAAGGTGCCGACCGCGCGGGCGGTGTTGCGCACCGGCAGGTCGATCGTGATCTGACCGCCATGGGCGATGACATCCTGGGCTCGCTCGATGATCGGGACGTCGAAGTGCTCGTCGATCTCGTGGTTCTGCGCACGCAGGTTGCGACGCGGCTCGTCCTCGGCGAACGCAGGACCCTCCAGCACGGGGGTCAGGTCCATCCCGCTCGCCTTCCAGTGCTCAATGGCACGGTTGGTGTCGAGCAGTTCGTGGTGACCGATCGCCTCGTCCAGGGAGCGGAACCCGAGTTCTGCGAGGTACTCCCGTACTTCCTGGGCGATGAACTCCATGAAGGTTTCGACGAATTCCGGCTTGCCGGTGAACCGCGACCGCAGCACGGGGTTCTGCGTGGCGACACCGACGGGGCAGGTGTCGAGATGGCAGACGCGCATCATGATGCATCCGGAGACGACCAGCGGAGCGGTGGCGAAACCGAACTCCTCGGCACCCAGCAGCGCGCCGATGATGACGTCGCGACCGGTCTTGATCTGGCCATCGACCTGTACGACCACACGGTCCCGCATGCCGTTGAGCATCAGGGTCTGCTGGGTCTCGGCGAGGCCCAACTCCCACGGCGTTCCCGCGTGCTTGAGCGAGTTGAGCGGGCTCGCGCCCGTCCCGCCGTCGTGGCCCGAGACGAGGATGACGTCGGCCAGGGCCTTCGCCGTACCCGCTGCTACCGCGCCGATTCCCGACTGGCTGACCAGCTTGACGTGGATGCGGGCGTGGGGGTTGGCGCGCTTGAGATCGAAGATCAGCTGCTTGAGGTCCTCGATGGAGTAGATGTCGTGGTGCGGCGGCGGCGAGATAAGGCCGACACCCGCGGTGGCGTGCCGAGTGCGCGCGACCCACGGATAGACCTTGGTCGGTGGCAGCTGCCCGCCCTCACCGGGCTTGGCGCCCTGCGCGAGCTTGATCTGGATGTCTTCTGCTTCGGTGAGGTACAGGCTCGTCACGCCGAATCGGCCCGAGGCAACCTGCTTGATCGCGCTACGACGTTCCGGATCGAGCAGACGGTCGACATCCTCGCCGCCCTCACCGGTGTTGGACTTGCCACCGATCCGGTTCATCGCGATAGCGAGTGTCTCGTGGGCTTCCTTCGAGATGGAGCCGTAGCTCATCGCGCCCGTTGAGAACCGCTTCACGATCGCCGACACCGGCTCGACCTCGTCGATCGGCACGGGGCGGCGCACGCCGGTGCGCAGACGGAAGAGTCCGCGGAGGGTCTTCAGTTCGCTCGCCTGGTCATCCACGAGCTTCGTGTACTCGCGGAACACGTCGTACCGACGCGTGCGTGTCGAGTGCTGCAGGCGGAAGACCGTTTCAGGGTTGAACAGGTGCGGCGAGCCGTCTCGGCGCCACTGATACTCACCACCGGTCCAGAGGCGCTCGTGAGCGCGCTCTGCTTCGTCCTCCGGGTACGCATAGGCGTGCCGGGCACGGTTCTCGGCGGCGATGACGTCGAGCCCGACGCCGCCGAGCTTCGTCTCCGTGCCCGTGAAGTAGGCGTCCACGAACTCCTGCGACAGGCCGACAGCTTCGAACACCTGCGCGCCCGCGTACGAGGACACGGTCGAGATGCCCATCTTCGACATGATCTTGAGCACGCCCTTGCCGAGCGCATAGATGAGGTTCTTGACGGCCTTCTCAGGCGTCACACCGGTGATGTAACCGGCGCGCACCAGGTATTCGACGGTCTCCATGGCAAGGTACGGGTTCACAGCTGAGGCCCCGTAACCGAGCAATGTCGCGACGTGGTGCACTTCGCGCACGTCGCCGGCCTCGACGACCAGCCCAACCTTCATGCGGGTCTCGCGCCGGATCAGGTGGTGATGGATGGCAGCGACCATCAGCAGCGAGGGAATCGGCGCGAGGTCCTTGTTGGAGTCCCGATCGCTGAGAACGATGTACTCGGCGCCGTCTTCGATTGCCTGATCGACTTCGCTGCACATCTGGGCGATGCGCTTCTGCATCCCCTTGTGTCCCGCCTCGACGCGGTACAGGCCGCGGATCGTGACCGAGGAACGTCCGGGAACGGCGGTGTCGATGTGCTGGATCTTCGCGAGCTCGTCGTTGTCGATGACCGGGAAGTCCAGCGTCACGGTGCGCGTGTGGCTGGGACCCCAGTCCAAGAGGTTCCGCTCGGGACCGATGCCGAGCGACAGCGAGGTCACGACCTCTTCCCGGATCGAGTCGAGCGGCGGGTTGGTCACCTGAGCGAACTGCTGCGTGAAGTAGTCGAACAGCAAACGCGGGCGATCGCTCAGGACCGCAACGGGAGTGTCGCTACCCATGGCGCCGAGCGGCTCCGCGCCCTTCTGCCCCATCGGGGTCAACAGGATGCGGACTTCCTCTTCGGTGTAGCCGAAGGTGCGCTGACGGCGGGTGATCGACGCGATCGGATGCACGATGTGCTCACGCTCAGGCAGCTCGGACAGACGCACGCGGCCGGCATCCAGCCACTCCTGCCAGGGCTGCATCGTTGCGAGATCGCGCTTGATCTCGTCATCCTCGATGATCCGGCGCTGCGCCGTGTCAACGAGGAACATGCGACCGGGACGCAGGCGTCCGCGGCGCTTGATGCGCTCGGGCTCGAAATCGAGCACACCGGTCTCGCTGCCGATGACGACGAGGCCGTCGGTGGTCTCGGTCCACCGTCCGGGACGCAGGCCGTTGCGGTCCAGTGTCGCGCCGACCAGCGTGCCATCCGTGAAGATCAGGGCAGCCGGGCCATCCCACGGCTCCATCTGGATCGCGTGATAGTCGTAGAACGCGCGCAGATCAGGGTCGAGCCCGACCTGCTTCTCGTAAGCCTCGGGCACCATCATCATGATGGCGTGAGGCAAGCTTCTGCCGGTCAGGGTGAGCAGCTCGAGCACTTCGTCGAAGGAGGCCGAGTCGCTGGCGCCGTCGGTGCAGATCGGCAGCAGCGGACGGATGTCGCCGATCAGCTCGGACTCGAGCTGGGACTGGCGTGCGCGCATCCAGTTGCGGTTGCCGTTGACGGTGTTGATCTCACCGTTGTGCGCGAGCATCCGCAGCGGCTGCGCCAGGCGCCATGACGGGAACGTGTTCGTCGAGTACCGCGAGTGAACCACGGCGAGCTCGGATGCGAACCGTTCATCCTGCAGGTCGGGATAGAACGGCTCCAGCTGCAGCGTCGTGACCATGCCCTTGTAGCCGAGGGTGCGTGCCGAAAGCGACACGAAGTACGCGCCGAGCTCGGTGCGGCTGCGCTTGCGGAGCCGGTAGGTGCGGCGATCCAGCGCGATTCCCGACAGAGCGTGAGCGTCGCCGACGGCGGGGCGCGAGACGAACAACTGCTCGAATGCCGGGCGTGCCTCGAACGCGAGCTTGCCGAGGTGCTCCTCGTCGGTGGGCACTTCACGCCACCCGAGGACCTCGAGGTTCTCGCTTGCTGCGATGCGCTCGATGCCGGCCTTCTGCTCAGCTCGGGCTTCGTGATCCAGCGGCAGGAAGACCATGCCCGCCGCATACTCCCCCACCGGCGGAAGGTCGAAGTCGACAACCGCGCGCAGGAACGCATCCGGCATCTGGGTAAGGATGCCGGCGCCGTCGCCAGTACCGGCATCCGAACCGATGGCACCCCGGTGCTCGAGGTTGCGCAGGGCAGTCAGTGCGAGATCGATGATGTCGTGACCGGGCTCGCCGCGCAGGGTCGCGACCATGGCCAGGCCACACGCGTCCCGTTCGAAGTCAGGGTTGTACATCCCCTGCTTGGCGGGGAAGCCGGATTCGCCGGTGGCGATGCGACGGGGGCTCGATGCCATTGCTACCGTCCTCACGTTGATGCTCAATATGGGACGACGTCGGCCCGGCTGTGTGTGGTGTACGCGGTGATCTGGGTACTGCTCCGGTGATCAGATCACTGCGGCCGAGGGGTGCTTGTGGCGCTGCCGGCGGTGACTTCGGGGGCCGGTGGTTCGCTGACGTCGACGAAGTCGGGAGTGTCCTGCGATTGTACAGTGCCTTTCGCGGCGCGCTCGCGACCGGGAACGTACGGTGAGGGCTCCCGCCCGGGGTGGCGGCGCTTCTGCACGATCATGATCGCAGCGCCGATGATGACGCCGAAGATCGCTGCCCACACGTTCGCGCGGATGCCGAGGAAGATCTCGCTCGGATCGATCCGGATGGACTCCCAGACGATGCGCCCCGCGCTGTACCAGATGAGGTAGAGGCCGAACAGGCGGCCCCATTGCAGCGCGAAACGACGGCCCGCCCACAGCAGTACGGCAGCTCCCAGGAGGTTCCAGATCATCTCGTAGAGGAACGTGGGGTGGAAGAGTGTGCCGGGGGCCAGGCCCGGAGGGAAGGCCGCGTTGGTGGACTCGATCTCCAGGCCCCAGGGAAGGTCTGTGGGAAGACCGAACAGCTCGTGGTTGAACCAGTTGCCGAGGCGTCCCATGGCCTGGGCGATGATCAGACCTGGCGCCAATGCGTCGGCGAATGACCAGAATCGGATGCCGGTCCAGCGGCATCCGAGCCACGCACCGATCGCTCCGCCGATGAGGGCTCCGTAGATGGCGATGCCGCCCTCCCAGATGCGGAAGATGGCCCAGATGTCGGCACCTTCACCGAAGTAGAAGCCGGGGTGGGTCAGGACGTGGTAGATCCGGGCGACGATGATCGCGAGCGGGACCGCCAGCAGGGCGATGTCGATGACGATCCAGTTTTCGGCACCCCGCTTGGTCAGGCGGTAGTTCGTGAGCAGGACCGCGACGATGATACCGGCGATGATGCACAACGCGTAGAAATGGATGCGCAGCGGCCCGAGGTCGATGTAGCTGACACTCGGACTGGGGATGCTCGTCAGGACGTTCTGGAAAGCGGTGATCATGTCGATCGTCCTCGGTTGGTGGGGCGCCGGCCGGAGGGCCGACGTCGTGAGTCTAGTTCGAGTGGGGCGCGCTCACTCGCGGACGGTGCCGGCGACGAGTTCGCGCGCGGCAGCAGCGAGTCCGTCGAGGCCCCCGTCGCGCAGGGCGCGCACGAGCGCCGTCCCGACGATCGCTCCGTCTGCGTACTCGAGGACGCTCCGCACGTGGTCGGCGTTGGAGACGCCGATTCCGACGCACGCGCGCTCGGCGCCGTGCTCGCGGAGGCGCGCGACAAGGGCACGGGCTGCGGCATCCAACTGGGCCCGCTCCCCCGTGATACCCATCGTCGAGACCGTGTAGACGAACCCGGTGGTTTCCCGCACGATCATCTCGAGTCGAGCGTCGGTCGAACTCGGGGCGGCGAGAAAGACCCGGTCAAGGCCCGTACGTGCGCTCTCGGCGAGCCAGTCGGCTGCCGCGTCTGGGGTGATGTCGGGCGTGATCAGCCCGGCGCCACCGGCTGCGCGGAGGTCGTCGGCGTACCGGGAAACCCCGTACTGCACGACAGGGTTCCAGTACGTCATGACCAGCACGGGGATGTCGGTTCGTGAAGCGACCTCGCGGACCGCGGTGAAGGTGTCGCGCATCCGAAAGCCCGCTTCCAGCGCAGCGTTGGTGGCTTCCTGGATGACCGGGCCGTCCATAACGGGGTCTGAGTAGGGCGGGCCGAGTTCGAGGATGTCGACGCCGGCTTCGGCCAACGTCACCGCGGCCTCGATGCTGGTCTCCAGGTCGGGATAGCCGATGGGGAGGTATCCGATGAGAGCGCCGCGACCTTCATCGCGGGCCGCGTCGATCGCGGCGGCGACGGCGCTCACGGCTGCGCTCCCTCGTCGTAGAGTTCGAACCACCGGGCCGCTGTGTCCATGTCCTTATCGCCGCGACCTGACAGTGAGATCGCAACAACGGCATCCGGTCCGAGCTCGCGTCCGATGCGCAGGGCTCCAGCCAGTGCATGGGCGGACTCGATAGCCGGGATGATGCCCTCCGTGCGCGACAGCAGGCGCAGGGCCTCCATCGCCTCGGTGTCGGTGGCAGGGATGTAGTGCGCGCGACCGATGTCGGCAAGCCAGGCGTGTTCGGGCCCTACTCCGGGATAATCCAGGCCCGCAGAGATCGAGTGCGACTCGACGGTCTGGCCGTCCTCGTCCTGCAGAACGTAGGTCTTCGCGCCGTGCAAGATGCCCGGCGTGCCTCGCTCGATGGACGCCGCGTGCCGGGGCGTGTCGACGCCATCGCCGGCCGCCTCGACGCCGTAGAGGGCGACGCCCTCGTCGTCGAGGAAGGCATCGAACATGCCGATCGCGTTCGATCCGCCGCCAACGCAGGCGAAGACGGCATCGGGGAGCCGTCCGATCTCCTCCAGAAGCTGAGCGCGCGCCTCTTCACCGATGACCTTCTGGAAATCGCGAACCA
This sequence comes from Microbacterium sp., assembly GCF_030149085.1. Taxonomy (GTDB): domain Bacteria; phylum Actinomycetota; class Actinomycetes; order Actinomycetales; family Microbacteriaceae; genus Microbacterium. The sequence continues at coordinate 10,608 of NZ_JASBSF010000282.1, forward strand.
TCGCAGGGAACGGGTGCGGGCCGGCAGCTGTTCCGAAGATGTAGTTGGTGGTCTCGACGCTGGCGACCCAGTCGCGGTACGCCTCGTTGATGGCATCCTTGAGCGTCCTCGACCCCGTCGTGACCGGGATGACCTCGGCGCCGAGCAGGCGCATACGGGCGACATTCAGTGCCTGGCGTTGCGTGTCGACTTCGCCCATGTAGATGGTGCACTCGAAACCGAACAGGGCAGCGGCCGTCGCCGTTGCAACGCCGTGCTGACCGGCTCCGGTCTCAGCGATGACCCGCGTCTTGCCCAGCCGCTGCGTGAGCAGAGCCTGTCCGAGCACGTTGTTGATCTTGTGGGACCCGGTGTGGTTCAGGTCCTCGCGCTTGAGAAAGACGCGGCCGACCCCGGTGTGCTCGGCAAACCGAGGCACCTCGGTGAGCGCCGAGGGTCTGCCTGCGTACGAGTTCAGCAGCCGGACGAACTCCGCGTGGAACGCCGGATCGATGCGAGCGGCTTCGTACTCGGCAGTGAGCTCGTCGATCGCGGCGATAAGCGACTCGGGCATGAAACGTCCGCCAAAATCGCCGAAGAAGGGACCGCGCTGTTCGCGCAGGCTCGTGGTCATGATCCTGCCTCCAGGAACGTCGTGAGGGTCGCGACGGGGTCTCCGGTCACCAACGCCTCGCCGATGAGCACGACATCCGCGCCGGCGGCCCGGTAGTGCGCGACATCGGCCGGCGCCAGTACTGCCGACTCCGCGACGGCGATGGCATCAGCGGGGATCGAGTCGCGCAGGCGCCCGAACAGATCTCGGTCGAGTTGAAACGTGGAGAGGTCTCGTGCGTTGACACCGACCAGGCGCGCACCGATGTCGGCGGCACGATGAAGCTCCTCGAGTGAGTGAGTCTCGACAAGGGCTGTCATCCCGAGCTGTTCGATCAGATGCAACAGGCGCTCGAGCACCGGCTGATCGAGGGCCGCGACAATGAGTAGAACGATGTCGGCACCCGCGGCGCGGGCTTCGAAGACCTGGTACTCGGTGGATACGAAGTCCTTCCGCAACACCGGCAGAGATACTGCGGCGCGGACTGACTCGAGATCGGCGAGACTCCCCTTGAACCGACGTTGCTCCGTGAGGACCGAGATGGCAGACGCGCCGCCGCGCTCGTAGAGCGACGCGAGGTGAGCCGGGTCGGGGATGTCGGCGAGATCACCGCGTGAGGGGCTTGCGCGCTTCACCTCGGCGATGATGCGCACACGCTCTGCGGGTGCAAGGTGCGCCAGCGCCGGGAGTGCAGCGGGGCGGGCGAGCGCGGCGCGTTCGACATCCGCGAGCGGTCGCACGGCTTCGCGCGTCCGGGCGTCCTCGAGAGCGCCGGCCGTGAGGTCGGCGAGCATGCTCAATGCTCTTTCGCGGTGTACCTGGAGCCGCCTACGCCGTAGCCGACCTTCGCCATGATCCAGCCGACGAGCGCCCCCACCACGACGAGGACAACCGACGCCCACACCAGCCAGACGATCTCGAGGAAGAACGCCACTGTACCCAGGGCGATGGCAGCGAGCATGATGACGACAGCCGTCCAGGCCGCCGGCGAGTGTCCGTGGCCGGGGTCGCCGATGGGGTTGCTCATGGATATCCTCCGGTAGTGCGCGGGCTGTGGTCAGTCTAGCGGTCAGGTGGTCGGGTCCCCGCCACGGGAGAGGTCATCCCACGAGTCGATCGCATCGAGGGGCCCGCCGCTCCGGCGTCGCTCGGCGCGTTCTGACTGGTACCGCCGTCCGCCCTCGGGCCAGAGGCGCGCGGTTGCGAGAACCCAGATCCCCGCGGCTGCCATGAGGACGGCCGCGACGAGGGTGATGGCGGGCCAGGTCGTGGCAGTGATCCCTGCCACAAGCTCCGCGATCGCACTCTCACCGCGGATGCCGGTCACGGCCGCCACCTCTGCCGAGACGGCACTCACCGGTGCCTGGATGGCGATTGGCGCAGTCAGGATTGCCAGTGCTATCCCGAGTACGGCGCCGATCACGCCGAATACGGGACGCAGGATCCGCCCGACGATGGACAGAGCAGCTCCGAGGGCGAGCGCCGTCAGGCTCAGCGGCGCGAGGAGCACCACGGCAGACGCGCCGGCTACGGCGAGCGGTTCCGCGGCTCCATCGCTCAATGAAACGAGCAGCCATGTTTGAGTCGAGGAGATGAGGCCCGTCGCTCCCGCGATCAGGAACCCGACAACGCCGATGAGCCGAGCCCGCGCGATCATGCGTCCCCGTGGGTGACGGCGGGCTGCAGGTCGGTCGTGTCGAAGCAGCTGCGCGTTCCGGTGTGGCAGGCGGCACCGATCTGTTCGACCTCGATCAGGAGCGCGTCGCCGTCGCAGTCGAGTTTCGCGCCGCGTACGTACTGCACGTGTCCGGATGTGTCGCCCTTACGCCAGTACTCCTGGCGCGAGCGAGACCAGAAGGTCACGCGCCCGGTCGTGAGCGTGCGTCTGAGCGCTTCGGCATCCATCCAGCCGAGCATGAGCACCTCTCCGGTGTCCCACTGCTGGATGATCGCCGGCGCAAGACCATCCGCGTTGAAGGCGACTGCCGCGATGCGCTCCTCGAGATCGGTCACGCTCGCACCTCCACCTTCTCGGCTGCCAGCGCCGACTTCACGTCCCCGACGGTGAGCTGACCGGTGTGGAAGACGCTGGCGGCCAATACGGCGTCAGCTCCGGCGTGCACGGCTGGTGCGAAATGCTCGACAGATCCCGCGCCGCCGGAGGCGATCACCGGTACTGACGAGATCTCGCGCATCAGCGAGACGAGCTCGAGATCGAAACCCTCCCGTGTGCCATCAGCATCGATCGAGTTGACCAAGAGCTCGCCTGCGCCGCGATCGATGGCCTCGCGAGCCCACGCGAGCGCATCGAGAGTCGTCTCGGTTCGCCCACCGTGGGTCGTGACGACGAACCCCGAGTCGACGGCGTCTGAGCGCTTCACATCCAGGGACAGTACGAGCACCTGGGCTCCGAAGCGGTCGGCGATCTCATCCACGAGTCCGGGCCGGGCGATCGCTGCCGAGTTCACTCCCACCTTGTCGGCGCCGACCCCGAGCAGCCGAGCGACATCGTCTGCCGAACGCACCCCTCCCCCGACGGTGAGCGGGATGAAGACCTCTTCTGCCGTGCGCTGGACCACGTCGTATGTCGTTGCACGCTCGTCGACAGTCGCGGTGACATCGAGGAACGTGATCTCATCAGCGCCCTGGCGGAAGTACGCAGCCGCCAACTCCACAGGGTCGCCCATGTCGCGAAGGTTCAGGAAGTTGACGCCCTTCACCACGCGCCCGGCGGCGACGTCGAGGCACGGGATGACGCGCGTCGCAACAGCCATCTAGAGCCTCGCCGCGTGAATCTCGGTTACCAGGATGGCGCGAGCACCGATGCCGTACAGCGCGTCCATCACCTGATTGACGCCCTTGCGCGGACTCATGACGCGCACTGCCACCCACGACGGGTCCCGTAGTGGCGAGATCGTCGGCGACTCGATGCCGGGCGCGATGTCCACTGCTCGGTCGACGAGGTCTGCCGGCAGGTCGTAGTCGATGAGAACGTACCGGCGGGCAACCATCACACCGCGGAGCCGCCGCAGGAGCGTCTCGGTCCCCTCGACCTCCCGTGGCCCTCCGATGAGGACGGCTTCCGACTCCAGGAGCACGGGGCCGAAGATCTCGAGCCCCGCCTGCTTGAGTGTCGTGCCCGTCGAGACGACATCGGCGACGGCATCCGCCACGCCCAACCGCACCGCCGACTCGACCGCACCGTCCAACGGAACGAGGTCGACAGCGATCCCTCGTTCATCGAGGAACGAGTCCACGAGGCCGGGGTAGGCGGTGGCGACGCGCATTCCCTCGAGGTCAGCGAGGTCGGTGAAGCGTCCGGGAGGCCCCGCGAAGCGGAACGTCGAGTCCGCGAATCCGAGGGATTCGATCTCGCGCGCAGGCATCCGCGCATCCAGAAGAAGATCCCGGCCGGTGATGCCGACATCCAGGGCGCCGGAGCCCACGTACGTTGCGATGTCGCGCGGGCGGAGATAGAAGAACTCGACCTCGTTCGCGGGATCGATGACGTGGAGATCCTTCGGATCACGCCTGCCGGTGTATCCAGCTTCGGTGAGCATGGCGGCCGATGTCTCGGCCAGCGAACCCTTGTTGGGCACGGCGATTCGGAGCATGGGGGTCTTTCGGGTCGAAGCGGGAGGGGCGACGGGTTCAGAGATGTCGGTACACGTCCTCGAGCGAGATCCCCTTCGCCAGCATCAGCACCTGCAGGTGATACAGCAATTGCGAGATTTCTTCGGCTGCGGCCTCATCCGACTCGTACTCGGCGGCCATCCACACCTCGGCGGCCTCTTCGACGATCTTCTTGCCGATCGTGTGGATGCCTGCATCGAGCTCGGCGACGGTCCCCGACCCCTCGGGACGGGTCTGCGCCTTCACCGTCAACTCGGCGAACAGCTCCTCGAACGACTTCACTATGCCAGGGTAGCGAACCGCGCGGGTACCCCGGTCAGTGCCGATGAGCGTGGGCCCCGAGGGAGCGCAGGCTCACGATCGCGGCTTCCGGGTCATCTGCCCCGAACACGGCTGATCCGGCGACGAACGTATCGGCACCTGCTGCGGCAGCCTGCTCGATCGTGGACGGCGAGATGCCGCCGTCCACTTGCAGCCAGACCGCAGAGCCGCGCCGGTGGCATTCGTCGGCGAGCAGGCGGAGCTTCGGCATCATGTCGGCCATGAACGACTGACCGCCAAACCCCGGTTCGACGGTCATCACGAGGATCTGGTCGAACTCGTCGAGAACATCGAAGAGCGGCTCGACCGGCGTAGCCGGCTTGAGCGCGATTCCGGCGCGTGCGCCGAGAGAGCGCAACCGCCGGGCGAGAGCCACCGGCTCTGACGTGGCCTCCGCGTGGAAGGTCACGGATGCCGCGCCGATCTCGGCGTAGCCCGGGGCCCAGCGGTCCACATCGTCGATCATGAGGTGAACATCCAGCGGCACGGGAGACGTCGCGTGGATCCTCTCAACCATCTGTGGTCCGAACGTGAGGTTCGGAACGAAATGGTTGTCCATGACGTCGACGTGGACGAAGTCGGCGGCGGCGATGCGCTGCAGTTCCGACTGCATGTTGACGAAGTCGGCGGCAAGGATGCTGGGATTGATGCGCACCGCAGGGTCCTGCGTCGCGGCGTCGGGGGAACTCACCCGTCCATTATGGGCGAGGGCGTCGGTCAGCTTCGCCGCCGCAGGAGCGTGATCGACATGGCGTCGGTGCCGTGCCGGTGGGGCCACAACTGTGCACGCCCGCCGCCGCCTGTCGGGCTCGCCAGGTCCAGCGTGCTCCGCGACACCCGGCGCAGTACGTCTCGCGCGTCCAGCTCGTCCAGCTTGTCTCGGTGCTGATCCAGCACCGCCGCCACCACATCGCGGGTCTCGACGAGGTGCGGCGAGCACGTCACATAAGCGACGACACCGCCCGGCCGGAGCCCGGTCACCGCGGCAGAGAGCAGTTCGCGCTGCAGGTCGGCCAGCGGTGCGACATCCTGCGGTGACTTGCGCCAGCGCGACTCTGGTCGGCGGCGCAAGGCACCCAAGCCCGTGCAGGGCGCGTCGACGAGGATCCGGTCGTACGCGTCAGCGCCTGCCCTTTCCCTGCCGTCTTCCTCAGAGACGACAACCTCGAACGGGATCGGCTCGAGGGATCGACGAACCAACCCGGCGCGCGTGGACGAGACTTCGTTCGCCTCCAGGTCGACCGGGGTCCCCGACTCCCGCGCCTGCAGCACGCGGGCAGCCAGCAGCGCGGTCTTTCCGCCCGGGCCCGCGCACAAGTCGAGCCAGCGCTCCCCGGATCGCACCGTGTCGACCTCCGACAGGGCGAGGGCTGCGAGCTGGGATCCCTCGTCCTGGACGCGCAGCGCCCCATTCGAGGCTGCCACGAGCCTGCCGGGATCCCCGGCCGGTGCTCGGAACCCATAGGGCGAGAAGGATGTCGGCTCCGACTCTTCAGGAACGGTGGCAAGCCCCGGGAGAGCCGTCATCGTGACGCCGGGCGAGTCGTTGTCGGCCACGAGAAGATCGAGCAGTTCGCCCGCGCGCCCTTCGTCGTCGAGAGCGCGCCGGAGAGCCCGGATAACCCACACCGGGTGGGAGGTGCGCACCGAGAGGCGCTCGTCGTCGGAGCGTGCAGCCTCTTCGGCGCGGGAGATCCAGGTCGCGGCATCCGCTTCGCCGATTCTGCGCAGCACAGCATTGACGAAACCGACAGCGCGCTCCCCCGCACTGGAACGCGCAAGAGCAACCGACTCGTTGACTGCCGCGTGCGGCGGGACCCTCGTGGCCAAAAGTTGATGCACCCCGAGCCGCAGGATGTCCAGGACTGGCGGGTCGACGCTCTCTGCCTGCCGGTTGGCAGCGACAGCGATGACAGCATCCCAGGTTCCCTGTTGCCGCAGGGTCCCGTATGTCAGCTCCGTCGCGAGCGCGGCATCTGCCGGGCTCAGTCGTGCCCGGGCGATGGCTGTCGGCAGGACGAGGTTCGCGTACGCGTCGGCGTCGTGGACCGCACGCAGCGTGTCGAAGGCGACTCGGCGGGCCGACGGTGCGCCGCTCATGCCGTGGCTCCGACATCGCCGGTCATCTGAGCGTCAGTATCGAACTGCAGCTCGCTCAGCCGTGCACCGCGCCACCAATCTCCGGCATCCATCGCGGGCTTCCCCGCTGGCTGGACACGCAACAGTGCGATCGGATCGCTACCGGTTCCGACGATCACTTGCTTCGCGTGAGCTGCGACCAGCCCGGGGCGCAACCGTGGCGCTTCGGAGGTTGCCGGCACGGCGGCGAGGATCTTCAGCCGCGCGTCCTGCGCGGTCGCGAAGGCACCGGGCTCGGGGGTCACGCCGAGGATCCGTGACATGATCTGCTCCCGACTTTGCTGCCAGTCGACGCGACCGTCCTCGATCGAGAGTTTCGGCGCATAGCTTGGGTCGCCCGCTTGAGGGCGGGATCGCGCAGTGCCGTCTGCGATCTGGCCGACGACCGTGGTCAAGAGCTCTGCTCCGGCATCCGCGAGGGTCGCGAGCAGCTCCCCCGCCGTCGCCTCAATCGGGCGCGGAAAGCGCACCTCGCCGAAGATGTCTCCCTCGTCAAGGCCTGCCGTCAGCTGGAAGACGTCGACGCCCACCTCGGGGTCTCCCGCGATGATGGCGTGCTGCACGGGAGCAGCCCCCCGCCACCGGGGCAGGGCCGAAAAGTGGAGGTTGATCCAGCCGTGCCGAGGCGTCGAGAGCAGGGGTTCGCGGACGAGGCTGCCGTAGGCGACGATCACGCCCAGGTCGGGGTGAGCAGCGCGCACCGCCTCGAGTGCTACATCGTCGAGGCGTGCGGTGCGATGCGCCGACAGGCCGAGCGTGTCAGCGGCGGTAGCCACCGGCGAAGGCGTCACGACCCGGCGGCGACCGATCTGCGCGTCGGGCCGCGTGATCACGAGAGGCACCTCGTGACCGGCGTCGACGAGGGCGCGTAGCGACGGCACGGCCGGCTCGGGCGTTCCGGCGAACACGATTCTCATTGCTGTGTCTCCAGGTTCAGGTCGGGCAGGTCGAGACGGATGCGCAGCGTCGCGCGTGCGCCGCCGCGACTACGTGAGCGGCGCCCCCGCAGCGCTGCGGCAACCAGAGCCGCGCGCAGGGAACGCGCGAGGGCGGGTCCATCGTGATAATCGCAGCGCACGAGCGCGCGCACGTCGCCATCGTGCGAGCCGGTGGTCGGCAGCGGCACAGGCCCGAGCACGTCGCTGGCCTGCAGCCCCGGCACATCCGACCGCACGGTGGCCAGCGCGGTCTCCACCGCCGGTCGAGGCCCCTCCAGCGAGGCAACCCGAACCGCGGGAGGCATTCGCAGCTCTGCGCGTTCGGCGAGCTCGGCGCGGGCGAAGGCAGGCTGGGACCAGGTGGCCAGTGCTCGGCCGAGAGCCCCAGCGACCCCGACCAGGTGTACCGGCGCACCTGGCCCAGCCAAGGCGGCCGCGTTTGACCACCAGCGTAGACAGTGCTCGGCGATCCGCAGATCATCAGCGAGCAGCATCCGTTCGCCGTCCAAGAGCAGCACCGCGCGGTATCCACGCGCGGCCCGAGGCTCCGCGCCACGCGTCGCGATGACGAGCGCCGGTGTCTCTGGCACATCGAGAACAGGATGATCGGCATCCGAGACGATGATCCGGATGCCGGGGAAGGCGCGTCCGAGTTCCTCCGCGGTGCGGCGGCTCCCGGAGCCGATGAGTAGGAAGCGCGCGCCACCGCAGGAGGCGCAGGTCCAGCCTTCAGCGCGGCGTCCGCACGCAGAACAGGTTGGTGTTGCCCCTCGCGCTCCGGCATGAAGCGGTCCGCCGCAGGCGCGACAGCGCGCGGGATGCCGGCACTCCGCGCAGGCGAGCACCGGAGCGTACCCGGGGCGAGAGACCTGCACCAGAACTGGACCGCTCCGAACTGCCTCGCGCGCGGCGGTGAACGCCGCAGAGGGGATCCGCGCGGTCCCGGTCTCCCCCTCGCGCAGAGGTGTGAGCACCACGCGTGGAGCCGCTGGACGGGCTGCGCGCAGCTCCTCCACCCACCCGATATCGACAAGACGTTGGACGTCGGTGGTGCGGGTGAACCCGGCGAAGACAAGCGCAAACTGCTCCTGCTCCTGTCTGACCAGCGCGGCGTCACGGGCGTGGACGCCCGGTGACAGCGGTTCACGCAGCAGCGGGTCGCCATCGTCCCAGACAGCGATCAGGCCCAGCGCGTGGACGGGCGCGTACACGGCCGATCGGTTGCCGATCACGATCGAGGGCGTGGGCTCGAGCACCCGCAGATACGCGCCGTAGCGGGCAGGGGCGCTCTGAGCGGCATCCGTCCGGATGAGTGCCTCGCCGAGTCCGTGCGCGATCAGGCCCTGCTCGAGTTGGTCGAGGTCTCGGTGGTCGGGCACGACGAGGATGCTGCTGCGTCCTGCCACGAGCAGCCTCGCGGCCGCGGCAGCGAGGATTCCCACCCACCCCGGTGCGGGCGAACCGGGCGTTACCGGCGCCGTCGGCGCCGTCAGGGCGATGCGCGCGCCCCGGGTGAGCGAATCAGCCGCGCCGGGGAAGCTTGCGAGGGCAGTTGCCGCCCATTCTGCAGTGGATGCCGACACCTCGGGGACGCCCGCTCGTTCGGCGTTCTGCCATGAACGCTCGGCTCGCACCATCCGTCGCGGTACGACCAGGCGCAGGATGTCGGATGCCGACCCTGCCGACCGGTCGGCGACCTTTCGTGCGAGGTCGTAGAGCCGCCGTGGCAGCACAGGTACCGAAGAGATGACGGACTCGACCTCCGACAGGGGGCGGTCAGCGGACGGTTCGTCGTCCAGCTCCACGATGAAGCCGTCCACGATCCGGCCGGCCGCACGAAGCGGCACGCGTACGCGGACGCCCTCGTGAGCCTCAGGTGCCAGCTCGTCGGGAATCTCGTAGTCGAAGAGCCGATCCAGTTGGGGCAGCGGGGAATCCAGGAGCACTCGCGCGATGCGCCGAGCGGTCATGTCAGAGACCGGCGGCTGAGCGCAGGTCGTCGACGCGGTCCGTGCGCTCCCACGTGAAGTCGGCGAGTTCTCGACCGAAGTGCCCGTAGGCTGCGGTCTGCCCATAGATCGGGCGAAGCAGATCGAGCTGGTCGATGATCGCCTTCGGGCGCAGGTCGAACACGTCAAGAATCGCCGTCGTGATGATGTCGTCGGCCACGTGACCGGTTCCGAACGTCTCGACGTACAGGCCGACCGGAGCGGCCTTGCCGATGGCGTAGGCGACCTGCACCTCGAGCCGATCAGCAAGTCCTGCGGCCACGGCGTTCTTCGCGACCCACCGCATGGCGTAGGCAGCAGAGCGGTCGACCTTCGAGGGGTCCTTCCCGCTGAAGGCTCCGCCTCCGTGGCGCGAGGCACCGCCATAGGTGTCGATGATGATCTTCCGGCCCGTGAGGCCCGCATCGCCCTTCGGGCCGCCGATCACGAACGGACCAGCGGGATTGATGTAGTAGGTGACCGCGGAAAGATCGAGTCCGGTGCTCTCCAGAACCGGATCGATGACGGTCTCCTGCACCTGGGCGCGCAGGTCTTCTTGCGAGATGTCAGGGTGGTGCTGGGTCGAGAGCACCACGGACTCGACGGTGCGCGGCACGGCCCCCTCGAAGCCGAGGGTGACCTGCGTCTTGCCGTCGGGACGCAGGAACGGCAGCGCACCTGAGCGTCGCGATTCGGCGAGGCGCTCAGCCATGCGGTGCGCCGTCCACGCGGCCATCGGCATCAGCTGAGGCGTCTCGGTCGTCGCATAGCCGAACATGATGCCCTGGTCGCCCGCGCCCTGCTCGTCACGAGGGTCGGATGATCCGCGTTCACGCTGCTCGAAGGCCTTGTTCACACCCGACGCGATGTCGGAGGACTGCGCGCCGATGGAGATGCTCACGCCGCACGAGTCGCCGTCGAACCCAGTCTCGCTCGAGGTGTATCCGATGCGGTTGACCACATCGCGAACGATCGCGGGAATCTCGACGTAGGCGGACGTGCTCACCTCACCCGCGACATGCACCAGTCCTGTGGTGACGAGGGTCTCGACCGCGACGCGCCCGGTCGGATCCTCACTCAGGATGGCGTCGAGGATGCTGTCAGAGATCTGGTCGCAGATCTTGTCGGGGTGACCTTCCGTGACCGACTCGGACGTAAACAGACGCAACGCGGTCATGGAGCTCCCGTCAGTAGTGGACGCCGATCAGTATCGCGCCGGCCTACGACACCGGCGCGCGAACAGGTGACCGTCAGTCGATCGGACGGAGGCGAAGCTTGTCTTCGTTGATCTCGTGGAGCGCGATGGTCAGCGGCTTGTCCTCGACGGTTGAATCAACCAGCGGTCCCACGTTGTCGAAGAGGTTTCCCTCGTGCAGGTCGGAGTAGTAGTCGTTGATCTGGCGGGCGCGCTTTGATGCGTATATCACCAGCTGGTACTTCGAGTCAACCTTCTCGAGAAGGCTGTCGATGGGGGGGTCGATGATGCCCTTGTTGTTCCCGGCCATGGCGGAATCCCTTCGCTGGCGACGGATGTCGGTGAGAGGTCTGTGGCGCCGCAGTCGCGCTCAGCGCGCGGGCGCATTCATCAATTCTACGACCTCGCGCGCCGCATCGGCGACGTCGGCGTTCACGACGCGGTAATCGAACTCATCCTGGGCCGCCAACTCGACGCGCGCTGTGCGGAGGCGTCGCGCGCGTTCCTCCGTGTCCTCGGTGCCGCGTCCGATCAATCTGCTGACCAACTCGTCCCAGCTGGGTGGGAGAAGGAACACCAGCGTTGCGTCAGGTTGGGCCGCACGCACCTGCCGTGCGCCCTGCAGATCGATCTCGAGCAGCACCGCCTGACCGCGATCGAGCGCGGCACGGATCGGTGCACGCGGAGTGCCGTAGCGGTACGCGTTGTGGACCGTTGCCCACTCGAGAAGCTCGCCATCTGCGATGAGCCGATCGAACTCCGCATCGTCGACGAAGTAGTAATGCTCTCCGTCACGCTCCCCCGGACGGGCCGGGCGGGTCGTAGCCGAGATGGACAGGTGGATCTCGGGGTGGTGAGCGCGGATGTGCTGCGCCACGGTCCCTTTGCCGACCGCGGTGGGTCCCGCGAGCACCACCAGGGCCGACCGGTCAGCGCGTGGATGCGGCTCGGGCAGGCGCTCATCGAGAAACGCACGCAGAGCCTGCTGCTGCCTGCGGCCGAGGCCGCCGAGTCGCTTCACGGGCGAAATCTGCAGATGGTCGAGGATTCTGTCCCGCTTGCCGACGCCGATCGCAGGGATTGCGGTGAGGAATTCTGTGACACGCATCGCGCCCGCAGGTGAATCCGGGGCGGCAAGCGCGCGGCGGAGCAGCTCTTGCGGGCTGATCACGCGAGTTGCGACATCCTGTTTCAACGAGGCACGCTCCCGCCGGGCGGCGACGGCCCGACGGGATGCTGCGAGGCGGTCGACCGCGGGAGGGGCGGGGCGCTCAGTCATGGCTGGTTCGCGGGTACAGCGCTGCGCGCTCCTCGATACGCGAGGCCAGGCGGTCGGGGCCGACGGCGAGGATGCTTCTGCTCTCGGACGCGATGACATTGGCTGCCACGTAGCCGAAAAGACGCTGCAGATCGGCCGGCTGCGCGCCCTGCGCGCCGAAGCCGGGCGCCAGGATCGGTGTTCCGGCGAGGACGACGTCGGTGAGCCCGAATGCAGCGCGGTCGACGGTTGCGCCGACCACGAGTCCCGCCGAACCGAGCGCCCCGGGCAGACCGATGTTGAGGGAACCGATCTCGCGAGCTACCCGCGCCGCGACGCGCTCGTCATCGGGCCCCGAATCATCGCTGGTGAGTGCGGTCTGTATGGGCCTGCCTTCCGGATTGCTCGTCGCTGCGAGAACGAAGACGCCCTTCTCTCGGCGGATCGCCGTCGTGACCGTGGCGTAGAGCGAGTCGGGGCCGAGGTACGGGCTCAGTGTCACGGCATCAGCCTCGAGCGGAGAGCCGGGTTCGAGCCAGGCCGCGGCATAGCCGTCCATCGTGGTTCCGATGTCGCCGCGCTTGGCGTCTGCAATGACGATCAGCCCGGCCGCACGCGCGGCCGCCATGACGTCTTCAAGTGCCGCGAACCCGGCCGCGCCGTAGCGCTCGAAGAACGCAACCTGCGGCTTGACGATGCCGACCCGACCCGCGCACGCCTCCACCACGCGGAGTCCGAAGTGCCGCGCTCCCTCGGCGGTGGAATCCAGGCCCCAGGAATCGAGCAGACTCCCGTGAGGGTCGATACCCACGCACAACGGGCCAGACCGACCGAGCGTCTCCCACAGGCGCGAACCGAACGACCTCACGCGCGTTCTGCCCTCTCGCGTGCGTAGTCCTGCAGGCTCTTGACCTCAAAACCCTCACGGAGCACGGGGAATGCGCTGACTGCGGCGCCGAGGACTGCCATCGTCGTGAACAGGGCCTTGTCACCGGCCACAGCAGCGGCGCGGATCTCGTATCCGTCAGCTCGGGCCATCCCGCCGCTCGGGGTGTTCACGACGATGTCGATGCGGCCCTCATTGATGAGGTCGACGATATTGGTCTCACCCGAGGCTTGCGTCGCCGAGTATTTGTTGACGACCTCGACGGCGATCCCGTTGCGCGCAAGGATCTCGGCCGTGCCCTCCGTGGCCAGCAGCTCGAACCCGAGCTCCTGCAGCCGGTGAGCAGGGAGGATCACCGCTCGCTTGTCAGCATCCGATACCGAGATGAAGACTGTCCCTTCCAGCGGCAGCCCGCCGTATGCGGCGGCCTGACTCTTCGCGAAGGCCGTGGGGAAGTCGCGGTCGATACCCATGACTTCACCGGTCGAACGCATCTCAGGCCCAAGGACTGAATCGACGATCTGTCCGTCCTTGGTGCGGAACCGCTTGAAGGGCAGAACGGCTTCCTTCACGGCGACCGGGGCGTCCAAGGGAACGCGTGAGCCATCGGATGCGGGCAGCAGCCCTTCAGCGATGAGATCGGCGATCGTGGAGCCCGCCATGATGCGGCTGGCCGCCTTGGCAAGCGGAATTCCCAGTGCCTTGGACACGAACGGGACGGTGCGACTGGCCCGTGGGTTGGCCTCGATGACGTAGAGCACGCCCGCGCTGATCGCGAACTGAACGTTCAGGAGCCCTCGGACCCCAACGCCGGCCGCAATGGCGAGCGTCGCCTCGCGAACCCGATCGATCTCGGTGCGTCCGAGCGACACGGGCGGCAGCGTGCAGCTGGAGTCACCGGAGTGGATGCCGGCCTCCTCGAGGTGCTCCATCACGCCCCCGATGTAGAGCTGGTGGCCGTCGTAGAGCGCGTCGACGTCGATCTCGATTGCGTCGTCGAGGAAGCGGTCGACCAGGAGCGGCATTCCGGGGCCGATGATGGCTTGGTCGGCGACGCGCACGAAGTAGTCGCGCAGGCTCGCGGTGTCGTACACGATCTCCATGCCGCGTCCACCGAGCACGAAGCTCGGACGGACAAGCACCGGGTACCCGATGTCTTCGGCCACGGCAACGGCGCCCTCGGCGTCAACCGCGGTGCCATGGCGCGGCGCGACGAGTCCTGCGTCGGCGAGGATGCCGCTGAAGAGGCTCCGCTCCTCAGCGAGATCGATCGCCGTGGGGCTCGTGCCGAGGATCGTGTAACCGGCCGCTTCGATCCCCTTGGCAAGTCCCAACGGTGTCTGTCCGCCCAGCTGGCAGATGACGCCGAGGATCGTTCCCGAGCGCGCCTCGGCGTGCAGCACTTCGAGGACGTCTTCGAGCGTGAGGGGCTCGAAATAGAGCCGGTCAGAGGTGTCGTAGTCGGTGGACACGGTCTCGGGGTTGCAGTTGACCATGATCGTCTCGAACCCCGCGTCGCTCAAGGCGAACGAGGCGTGCACGCACGAGTAGTCGAACTCGACACCCTGACCGATGCGGTTCGGTCCCGATCCGATGATCACGACCTTGGTGCGCTCGGAGGGCATGACCTCTGTCTCGGCGTCATAGCTGGAGTAGTGGTACGGGGTCAGAGCGGGGAACTCACCAGCGCAGGTGTCCACGGTCTTGTACACGGGGCGGATGTCGAGGCCGTGTCGGATGCCGCGGGCTTCGGTCTCGGTGATCCCGCGCAGCTCGGCGATCTGCGCGTCGCTGAAACCGTGCTCCTTGGCGATGCGCAGCGTTTCGGCATCCAGCTCCCCCGCCGCGGCGATGAAGGCCGCGACCTCGTTGATGAGCACGATCTGGTCGAGGAACCACGGATCCATCGCGGTAGCCTCGAACGCTTGCTCGGCTGTCGCGCCCTTACGCAGGGCCTGTTGGAGGACGACGATCCGGCCGTCGGTCGGCGTGCGCGCGATCTCGAGCAACTCCTCGACGCTGCGCTCCTCGGGACCCCAGTGGAAGCTGGAGCCCCGCTTCTCGAGCGACCGCAGCGCCTTCTGCAGCGCCGTCGCGTAATTGCGGCCGATCGCCATCGCTTCGCCGACCGACTTCATGGTCGTGGTGAGCGTCGTGTCGGCGGCCGGGAACTTTTCGAAGTTGAAGCGCGGGACCTTCACGACGACGTAGTCGAGCGTGGGCTCGAAGCTTGCCGGTGTGACCTTGGTGATGTCGTTAGGGATCTCATCGAGTCGGTACCCGATGGCGAGCTTCGCGGCGATCTTCGCGATCGGGAAGCCGGTGGCCTTCGACGCCAGTGCCGAGGAGCGAGAGACGCGCGGGTTCATCTCGATCACGATGATGCGACCGTTCGTCGGGTCGACGGCGAACTGGATGTTGCAGCCGCCCGTGTCGACACCGACGGCGCGAATGATGTCGATGCCGATGTCGCGCATCTTCTGGTACTCGCGGTCGGTCAGCGTCAGCGCCGGCGCGACGGTGATCGAGTCGCCGGTGTGGACACCGACGGGGTCGACGTTCTCGATCGAGCACACCACGACCGTGTTGTCGGCGGTGTCGCGCATCAACTCGAGCTCGTACTCCTTCCACCCGAGGATCGACTCCTCGAGCAGCACTTCGTGCGTGGGCGAATCGTGCAGGCCGGCGCCCGCGATGCGGCGCAGGTCGGCCTCGGTGTAGGCGAAACCGGAACCGAGACCGCCCATCGTGAACGAGGGGCGCACGACGAGCGGATAGCCCAGTTCCTCGGCGCCGGCGAGAACCTCATCCATCGTGTGGCAGATGCGGCTCGCGGCGACATCCGCGCCCGCTTCGATGACCAGCTCCTTGAAGATCTGGCGGTCCTCACCTTTGCGGATCGCGTCCACCTTCGCCCCGATGAGCTCGACGTCGTACTTCTCGAGAATGCCGCGGTCGTGCAACGCCATCGCGGCGTTCAGAGCCGTCTGACCACCGAGCGTCGGCAGGATCGCGTCGGGCTTCTCCTTCGCGATGATCGTCTCGATGACCTCGGGCGTGATCGGTTCGATGTACGTCGCGTCGGCGAAGTCGGGGTCGGTCATGATCGTGGCAGGGTTCGAGTTGACCAGGATCACCCGGACACCTTCGGCGCGCAGCACGCGGCAGGCTTGGGTTCCGGAGTAGTCGAACTCACAAGCCTGGCCGATGACGATCGGACCGGAGCCGATGACCAGGACGGAGCGGATGTCGTCGCGCTTAGGCATTCGCTTCTTTCGTGCTGAGGTTCGCGCGAACGAGGTCGGCGAACCGGTCGAACAGGTAGTTGGCATCGTGCGGGCCGGCGGCAGCTTCGGGGTGGTACTGCACCGAGAACGCCGGGATGTCGAGGGCGCGAAGCCCTTCGACGACGCGATCGTTGAGACCGATATGGCTCACCTCGATGCGACCGTAGCCCTGGGGACTGTCGAAGGGCTCATCGAGGGGGGCATCGACCGCGAAGCCGTGATTGTGGGCGGTGATCTCGACGCGGCCGGTCTGCTTGTCGAGGACCGGCTGGTTGATGCCCCGGTGGCCGAACGGCAGCTTGTACGTCTCCAGTCCGAGGGCGCGGCCGAGCAGCTGATTTCCGAAGCAGATGCCGAAGAACGGAACTCGATCATCGAGGACGGATCGCAGGAGCGACACGTGATCGGCTGAGGCCGACGGGTCACCCGGACCATTCGAGTAGAAGACGCCGACCGGGTCGAGCGCCCGGATGTCGTCGATCGTCGCATCCTGCGGCAACACGTGAACGTCGAACCCGCGCGCTGCGAGGTTGTCGATCGTGGCTTTCTTGATACCGAGGTCGATGACAGCGAGCGACCCGAGCCGCTCTGCGGTTGCGGCAGTCACCTCGGGTGCGCTCACCGATACGGATGCCGACAAGTTCTGACCGGCCATCAACGGCGCGTCGCGGACCAGGCGCAGGTGCTCCTCGGCATCGAGGGCTGCAGCATCCCCCGAGAACACACCGCCCCGCATCGACCCCGCCGAACGGATGTGACGGGTCACGGCGCGGGTATCGATCCCGCTGATTCCAACGATGCCGTCGCGCTCAAGCGCCTCGTCGAGGGATTCGTCAGCACGCCAGTTCGACACCACACGTGAGGGGTCGCGCACGATGTAGCCGGCGACCCAGATCCGGCGTGACTCAGGGTCTTCGTCGTTCATCCCCGTGTTGCCGATGTGAGGAGCTGTCTGCAGCACGATCTGGCCCGCGTACGACGGATCGGTGAGGGTCTCCTGGTAGCCGGTCATGCCGGTTGCGAAGACGACCTCGCCGAGGGTCATTCCCCGTGCGCCATAGGCGTGGCCGCGGAATCGAGTGCCGTCCTCGAGGACGAGCACGGCGGGATCGGTGGTGAACAAGCTCATTCGGAATCTCCGGTTGCGGTGGAGGGGTCAGGTGCAGTGGCCAGGGGCGCGAGAACGTCGGCCAGGTGCCGGGCCGAAGTCTCCCGAGGGCGCAGATACGTGTCGACGACCACACCCGTGTCGGCGAGCCAGCTCAGACGGACGAGGCCGTCCTTCTCGACGACACGATCGATCGTGAGGGTTGCCTGGGTTACGGCGCTGATCCGGTCGGCCCCGATGGTGATGCGCGGCTGGTTGGTCAGGTCCAGCGCGACAGCGGAATCCGTCACGGTGATAGTCGCCGGTGATCGATAGCCGAGGCCCGGCGCCGCGATCCGTTCGAGCGGAGCGTCATGGACCGTGGTCGCGACGTAGAGCGCGTCGATCGTCTCGCGGAGTACGTCGGCATCGTTCAACTCGGCTGGCTGGATGAGGGGCGTCCGATCACGGCGGGCACGACGCACCCAGCCCCAGGCGGCGAGCCCCAGCAGCACGACGGCCACGGCGACCATCACCAGGACAGCGGCCTCACGGGTCATGACAGGGCTCCTGGCGTCTCGAGAAGCGCCCCGTCCGCGACAGTCACGGTGCCGCGATTGATCGTCCACCGGATTTCTCCGGGTAGTTCTTCCCCGAGGTAGGGCGAGTTTCGGCTACGTCCTCGAAGGTCATCGACCGAGAACGTGCGGGTCGGAGCCGGGTCGTAGAGCGTGAACGACGCCGGGTTACCAGCGGCCACGGGGGTTCCGTGCCCGCTGAGGCTCCCGATCCGCGCCGGCGCTGCCGCCATCGTGCGCGCCACATCGCTCCAGGTCATGCGACCGGTCTCCACCATGGTGCTGTGCACGATGCGGAGCGCGCTCTCAAGGCCGACCATTCCGTGAGATGCAGCCTGCCACTCGCACGCCTTGGTCTCGCTCGGATGCGGCGCATGGTCGGTGGCAACGATGTCGATCGTGCCGTCGGCGAGACCCTCCCGCACGGCTTCGACGTCTTCGGTGGTGCGAAGCGGCGGGTTGACCTTGAATCGGGCGTCATACCCGCGGACCCGGTCCTCGGTGAGCAGCAGGTGGTGGGGCGTCACCTCGGCAGTCACGTCGATTCCGCGCTTCTTGGCCCAGCGGATGATGTCGACCGACCCCGCCGTCGAGAGGTGACAGACGTGCAGGCGCGACCCGACGTGCTCTGCGAGCAGCACATCACGCGCGATGATGGCCTCCTCGGCGACAGCTGGCCATCCCGCGAGGCCGAGCTCGGCCGACACGACACCCTCGTTCATCTGCGCCCCTTCGGTGAGCCGCGGATCCTGTGCGTGCTGAGCGATCACGCCACCGAAAGCCTTCACGTACTCGAGGGCGCGGCGCATGATGACGGGGTCCCAGACGCAGAACCCGTCGTCGCTGAACACACGGACCCGGGCCCGGGAGGCCGCCATTGCCCCGAGCTCGGCGAGACGCTCGCCCTTCTGCCCTACGGTGACAGCACCGATGGGCTGCAGGGTCACGTAGCCAGCGGCCGATCCGAGGGCGAGTTCCTGCTCTACCACGCCGGCGGTGTCGGCCACCGGTGAGGTGTTCGGCATCGTGAAGACGGTGGTGAATCCGCCAGCGGCTGCCGCCCGGGAGCCGGTCAGGATCGTCTCGGATGCCTCGAACCCGGGCTCGCGGAAATGGACGTGCAGGTCGACGAGCCCAGGAAGCGCGATGAGCCCTGACGCGTCGATGACGCGAGCTCCGGGCTTGTCGAGCCCGGCGCCTGTCTCCACGATCATTCCGTTGTGAACGATCAGATCCGTGCGGGTGCCGTCCGTGAGTTCAGCGCCGCGGATCAGGAGGACCTCGGTCATGCTCGTTCCTCCCCTGTCGATGTCGTCGCTGTCGTTGTCGTCGAACCCGCCAGCAGCAGGTAGAGCACCGCCATCCTGACCGACACGCCGTTGGCTACCTGTTCCAAGACTGTCGATTGCGCCGAATCGGCAGCTTCGGCGGAGATCTCGAGCCCTCGATTCATGGGGCCCGGGTGCATCACAATGCTATCGGCGCCGAGGGCTGCGAGCCGCCGTGCGTCGAAACCCCAGCGCCGCGCGTACTCCCGCTCACTGGGGAAATATGCGGCGTTCATGCGCTCCAACTGGATGCGCAGCAGCATCAGCACGTCGGGTGCGGCGGCGATCGCTTCGTCGAGGTCGTAGGTGACGTGAGCGGGCCAGGCCGAAACATCCTGGGGCACAAGCGTCGGAGGGGCGACGAGTGTGACGTGCGCCCCCAGCGTGTGCAGCAGCCACATATTCGAGCGCGCCACACGGGAGTGAAGCACATCGCCGACGATCGCGACCCGAGTGCCGGCGAGATCCCGTCCGCGGCTGTCTTCGCCGTACAGACGCTTGCGCATCGTGAAGGCATCGAGCAGGGCCTGGGTGGGATGCTCGTGGGTTCCGTCGCCCGCGTTCACGACGCCCGCACTGATCCAGCCGCTCGTGGCAAGGGTGTGTGGCGCGCCGGATGCTCCGTGGCGGATGACGACGGCATCCGCGCCCATCGCCTGCAGCGTCTGCGCGGTGTCTTGCAGGGACTCGCCCTTCGAGACCGACGAGCCCTTTGCGGCGAAGTTGATGACATCAGCGGAAAGGCGCTTGGCTGCTGCCTCGAAGGAAATGCGTGTGCGAGTCGAGTCCTCGAAGAACAGGTTGACGACGGTCTTGCCGCGCAGGGTCGGAAGCTTCTTGATCTCCCGGCGCTGCGTGTCTGACATATCCTCCGCGGTGTCCAGGATCCGCAGTGCGTCGGCCCGGCTCAGGGTTGCGGTGTCGAGCAGGTTCCTCATGATCGGATGCTCACCTCGTCTTCGCCGTCGATCTCGCGCAGGCGCACGGCGACGTGCTCGGAGCGGGAGCTGGGCAGGTTCTTTCCCACGAAGTCGGGCCGGATAGGCAGCTCCCGGTGTCCGCGGTCGACGAGGATCGCGAGGCGCACGGCGGCAGGCCTGCCGATGTCTTGCAGGGCATCCAGGGATGCGCGGATACTGCGCCCTGAGAAGAGCACGTCGTCGACCAGCACAACGGTTTTGCCGTCGATGCCCGAGTCTGGGATTCGTGTGGGATGGGGCGTCCGCGTCGGATTGCGGTGCAGGTCGTCGCGGTACATCGTGACGTCGAGCGAGCCGACGGGCACCGATTGACCGGTGAAGCCGCTGATGAGCGAAGCGATGCGCTCTGCCAACGGGACGCCGCGGGTCGGGATACCGAGGAGGACGAGCTCGCCAGCGCCGCGATTGGATTCGATGATCTCGTGAGAGATTCTCGTCAGAGCGCGTGAGATGTCGGCATCCTGCATGACTGCGCGGGTGCTCATCGTCGCTCCCTTCTCCGCCTCACGGGACGGTGTTAAAGGTTGCTGTGTTTCGAGCCTACCGGAAGCGCTCGTCAGGAAGTGGCAGGCGCGTCAGCCGTCTCGGTCATTCGTTGCGACCGGATGGGATGCCCCGTCGTCGTCAGACACTTGCCGCTGCCAAGGTCCCATTTCCAGTCGTGCAGGGAGCAGGTCAGCACGCCATCTTCGATCTTGCCGGTCTTTGTGAGGTCGGCCCGCAGATGCGGGCAGCGGCGCTGCACGACCCAGTCCTCGAGTTGGACATCCTCGGTCTGGTCCGACTGCTCGGCATACCAGTTCTCCACGTACTCGATACGGTCACGGGAGAGACACTTGAGGAATGTGGTGAGGAACTCGTTGAACTTTCCGCTGCGCCCCACCGAGAACTGCATCGACAGGAAAATCGAGTTCGACCAGTCGATCTCGTGATCGCGGATGTTCGTGGACACCAGGTCGGCGGGGATCGTGTACCAGTAGATGCACTCCTCCCCCGCGTACTCGCGCACCTTTGCCTTCGGGAAGTCGACGACCATATCCAGGTCGCCGATGCGGAACCGCACGTTGCCGCCCACACCGTCCCGGATGATGCGTGCGCGCCGCAGGAGCGGCTCCCACCACTCTTTGATCGCCGCAAGCATCTCCGCCGGCGGGAGCACCGCCGCACGCCGCGACTCCTCGGCGCGGACCTCGTCCTGCCGACTGTCGCGCTGCTCGGCGAGGTAGGTCCACTTGTCGTGGAAGATGCGGTCGATCTCGGCATCCGTGTACAGCGTCTGCGTGATCGTCACGTCGGAGCCGGCGATGTCGACCTGCGTTCCGGGAACGAACAGGTGACCGGACTTGTCGGGTCGCTCTGCTCGCAGGTGCTCGAGGAACTCCGCCTGGTCGGTGAAGATCGAGTCGTTCTCGAGGCCCGTGCCGTTGTAGCGGAAGAGCTCCTCACGCAGGAACATCGGGGGCCCCGCCATGGGGAACACGTGCGCGGCGTCCACCTTGTCGATGTAGTACATCGCGCGCTTGTTCTGAGCCTCGCGCTTGAGTTGCGCGAAGTGCTGCTTCGAGTCCTGCGGGAGGTCGTAGACCATGGGCCACCAGATCGCACCGGAGACCTGCGTGAAATAGGCGTCCGGCCGCCCGAACGAGAGCAGCTTCTCGAGGTCCAGCGGATGCGAATCGTTCTGGTTCAGGATGCTGGCGGTGCCGTCATCCACCGACAGGGACGAATCGCCGATCGGACCGTCGGAGGGGGCCCGCAGCGGCGTGATCATGAGCGTCATCGCGCCGAACGTGAGCGGAACACCGGCCTCCGTGCGGATGATGTTCGTGTAGCCGAGGTCGATCAGGTCGCGCTCAAGGTCGTCGGTCGGATATTCCGGCAAGAGCACGGGGATGTCGCGACGGACGTAGCGGTGAAGCATCCGGGGGTCGAAGTGATCGCGATGCCGGTGCGAGATGTAGAGGAAGTCGGCGGCGCCGAAGCGCTCCCAGTCCAAGCCCCGGTTGTCGGGGAACGGGAACCATGACCCGAAGAACGACGGCCCGATGACCGGGTCGCACAGGATCGAACCTCCCGCGGTCTCGATGAACATGCCAGCATGTCCGAGTCCGGTGATGCGCATGGACGCTCCTCTCCCGAGACGAGTGTAGGCGGCACCTCCGCGGCGGCCGCGGGTTCACGCCGTGCAATTGCGGCGCGGTCAGTCGGTCTTTTCCGCGGAAGCTTCGCCCCCGCGCGCTACCCGGCCGAGCACACCGTGCACGAAGGCTCCGGAGTCGTCGGTCGAGAATTCCTTCGCGAGCTCGACAGCCTCGTCGATCGCGACAGCGGCGGGGACGCCGTCGTTGTACACGATCTCCCAGGTGCCGATCCTCAGCAGCGCGCGGTCCACGGCGGGCATCCGGGCGAGCGTCCAGCCCTTCGATGCGGCCGTGATCGCGTCGTCAATCGCAGCTGCGTTGTCGATCACGCCGTCCACGATCTCGCGGGCGTACAGCCACGACGCTTCCCGCGCGGGCTCGGAGGCGGCACGGCGGGCCTCCGCGGCGAGGGTCAGTGCGACATCCTCTCCACGGACGTCTGCCTGAAAGAGAATGTCGAGCGCGCGTTTGCGCGCTTTCGTGCGTGCGCTCACGCGTCAGTTGACCCGGCCGAGGTATTCACCCGTGCGGGTGTCGACCTTGACCTTGGTGCCGGTCTCGAGGAACAGCGGCACCTGGATCTCGTAGCCGGTCTCGACGGTGGCGGGCTTCGTGCCCGCCGACGAGCGGTCGCCCTGGAGGCCCGGCTCGGTGTATGTGATCTCGAGCACGACGGATGCCGGCAGCTCGATGTATAGCGGGTTGCCGTTGTTGAGCGCGATCTGCACCTGCTGGTTCTCCAGCAGGAAGTTCGCGGCGTCGCCGACGGTCGCGGCGCCGACCGTGATCTGGTCGTAGTCGGCGACGTCCATGAACACGAAGCCGTCACCGTCGTTGTAGAGGTAGGTGAAGTCGCGGCGGTCGACGTTCTCGGTCTCGACCTTGGCGCCCGCGTTGAACGTCTTGTCGACAACCTTGCCGGTCATCACGTTCTTCAGCTTGGTGCGCACGAATGCGCCGCCCTTGCCGGGCTTGACGTGCTGGAACTCCACGACGCTCCAGAGCTGTCCGTCGATGTTGAGGACGACGCCGTTCTTGATGTCTGCGGTGGATGCCATGAGTGTTCAGTTCCGTTCTGGGGGTTCCGAGGGGCAGCTGAACTCGTCGAGGCAGGCCCGACGCATCATTCTACGGGATCAGGGGCGGCAAACACGGGCGGGCCACCGCCGCCCACACGGGAGGAAGTCGTGTGCGGCCGGGCGACGTGCCCGGCCGCACATTTGCCGCGATGGCTTCACGCGTACTTGTAGAAGCCCTCGCCCGTGGCAATGCCGAGTTTGCCCTGATCGATGTAGGTCTCCTTCAGCCAGGTAGCGAGCTTCTCGTCGCCCGTCGAGCTGTGCGTCAGAATGTTGTACGGCGTGGTGAGTCCGATCACATCGAGAATCTGCAGCGGGCCCAAGGGGGCGCCGGTCGCGATCCGCCAGGTCTTGTCGATGTCCTCGACCGACGCGTACCCGCCGGCGGCGAGGCCCATACCGGCGTTCAGCAGGGGGACGAGAAGACTGTTCAGAACGTAGCCGGCCTTTTCCTTGTGGATCGCGATCGGCACCATGCCGATTTCCGTCGCGAACTCCTGCACGGTGGCAAAAACCGCGGGATCGGTATGCGTGGTGCCCATCACCTCGGCTGTATTGAACTTCCACACTCGGTTCGCGAAGTGCAGCGCGAGGAAGCGATCCGGCCGCCCGGTGAATTCGACCATGTCAGAAGGCAGCAACGTCGACGAGTTCGTTGCGAAGATCGTCTTCTCCGGGGCGAGCTCGCCGAGCTTGATGTACACGTCACGCTTGAGGTCAAGCACCTCGGGAACGGCCTCGATCACGAGGTCGGCCTGGGCGGCCACGCTCAGGTCGGTGGTGAGTGTCAGGCGCATCAGCGCGAGGTCGGCTTTGCCGTCTTCGGCAGCGCCGGGGACCTCGGCCCGGTAGGTCGCGGCGAGGCGGGCGAAGCGTTCTCGCGCCGCGGCCAGCGCGTCGTCGCTGATGTCATACGCCGTAACGGCGAATCCGCTGTACGCGGTCTGGAACGCGATCTGCGAACCGAGAACGCCTGTGCCGAGGACGGCGACAGTGGTGATGTCGGTCATGATTCCTTCTCTCCAGCGGGGATCGCCCGCTTGGCCGTGCGCGACATGTCGGCCGCGCGGATGGTGCGCCGGTCCCAACCGGCGACGATCTGTTCGATCTGTACCTGCAGCTGTGCGGCAGAGAGGTCGCCGCCGGTGCTCGCGCGCACCAGAACGACGTGCGCGCAGGCGAACACTGCGCGTGCCGCGCTGTGCGCGTCATCGCGAGGGTGCTCCCCCGCGAGCAGTCGCGCGATTCCCTCCTCCAGGTGCGCAACGATGGCGAGCCCCTCCGCACGATGCGGGTCTGCGGCCTCGCCGAAGATGAGCTCGCGCTGATAGGCCGCGGTATCGGCGGGGCGAGCGGCGGCGGCGGCGAGCGTCGGTGCCAGCGCCGTCCAGATTGCAGCCGTCGGGGGTGAGACGAACGCGGCCTCGGCGAGGCCGCGTTCGACGCAGGCTCTGAAGTCGGCGTTGAACACCATCAGGAGCAGTTCTGCCTTGGTTGCGGCGTAGCGGAACACCGTGCCTGCGGCGACATCAGCGTGTTCTGCGACTTGCTGCGTGGTCACTGCGGCGTAACCGTGCTGCGCGAACAGCGTGCGTGCAGCGGTGAAGATGCGCGCACGCTTCTGCAGCTTGCTGCGCTCTCGGCGGCTCTGTTCCGCAGTCATATCTGAGTACCCTCATAAATGAGTCTACTCAGTTTTCAGGTCCGTCAGCCGTCTGCGACACCAGCGATGATGTCGATCAGCAGGCCGGTCGCCCGCGCGTAGCCGGCGACCCCTTCGCCGATCACATGGACTGCGGCCACGTCGGCGACGTACGAGTGATGACGGAATTCCTCGCGCTCGTACACGTTCGAGATGTGAACCTCGGCCACAGGCAGTGCGACAGCCGCGAGTGCATCCCGTAACACGACTGACGTGTGCGTGAGGCCCCCCGGGTTGATCACGATGCCGGCGCACGTCGTGCGCGCCTGGTGGATAGCATCCAGGAGCACGCCCTCGTGGTTGCTCTGCACCGCCGTCACGGCGAAGCCACGCTGTGCTGCGGCAGCCGTTGTCATCCGCTCGACGTCCGCGAGCGTCTCACGACCGTAGACCTCGGGCTCGCGAGTGCCGAGCAGGTTGAGGTTCGGTCCGTTCACAAGCAGCAGGCGGCGGGCGGTCACGTGTGCACGTTATCAGTGCGCCCGGCTCACCCCGCCACTTCTTGGTATGCAGCGAACAGGAGCGACTCGTCGGGGGCCTGCAGAACCGTAGGGCGGGCGATGTCGTCAAGGACGATGAAGCGCAGCATGCTTCCCCGCGTCTTCTTGTCTCGTTGCATCGTCGACAGCAGCTGCTGCCATGCCCCGGCTCGGTAGGTGGTCGGCAGGCCCAGGGTGGTCAGGATGTCGCGGTGACGCTGGGCGGCGTCATCCGAGAGTCGTCCGGCCAGTCGCGAGAGTTCGGCGGCGAACACCATGCCGATGGAGATCGCCGCGCCGTGGCGCCACTGATACCGCTCGGTGTGCTCGATGGCGTGCCCGAGGGTGTGGCCGTAGTTGAGGACTTCGCGAAGCCCTGCCTCACGCAGGTCTTCGGAGACGACGCGGGCCTTCATCCCGATCGCTAACTCGATGCACCGCCGGAACGCGTCGGATGCCGGGTTCGTCGCGGCGTCGGGATCCCTCTCGATGAGCTCCAGGATCTCCGGATGCCAGATGAAGCCCGCCTTCACGACCTCGGCGAACCCAGCAACAGTCTCGTTGCGTGACAGGGTCTCGAGGAGGTCGAGGTCGCAAACGACGGAAGCCGGCGGCCAGAATGCGCCCACGAGGTTCTTTCCCTCGGCGGTGTTGATGCCCGTCTTTCCGCCCACTGCCGCATCGACCATGCCGAGGACCGTCGTTGGCACCTGCACCACCGAGACGCCGCGCAGCCAGGTTGCGGCGACAAATCCGGCCAGGTCTGTCACCGCTCCCCCGCCGAAGCCGACGACGGCGTCAGTACGAGTGAAGTTCGCCTGGCCCATGACCTGCCAACAGAATGCGGCGACTTCGACGCGCTTGCCGGCCTCGGCGTCGGGCACTTCGGCTAGAAGCACCTGTCGGTCGCCCTGTAGGCGTCCGCGCAGCTCTTCAGCCTGCGCTGACAGGGTCGGCGGGTGCACGATGAGCACACGCTGAGCAGCAGTCGGGAGTGCCGCACCAACGGTGTCCAGGATGCCGCGACCGATCGTGATGTCATACGGGCTGTCGCCGGTAACGGCGATCGTCGTCGGAGCGGTCATGACTCTTCTTTCCCGGTGGCGAGTGGATCGGAGGACTCGGTGCGGTGGCGCGCCCACGACACGATCTCGTCCACGACGTGCTGGAGGGGACCGGTCGACGTGTCGATCGTGATGTCGGCGACACTTTCATAGAGGGGACGACGCTCCTGCCAGATGCGTCGCCACCGCTCTAGCGGGTCCTCGCCGGACAGAAGCGGGCGCGCCGTTCCCTGAATCCGCCCTGCCACGACGCGGGGGTCGACCGTGAGCATGACGACATCGCACGTCGCGAGGTCTGCACGAGTGTCGGCATCCAGCACGGCTCCGCCGCCGAGCGACACGACGGCGCCGCCGCGCCCGAGGGCGTCCTGGATCGCCGCACGTTCCCAGGAGCGGAAGGTTGACTCGCCCTGGATCTCGAAGATCTGCTCGATCGGCCCGTGCTCGCGCTGAACCACGGCATCCGTGTCGATGAACGTCACGCCCAGTGCTTTGGCAACGCGACGTCCGATGCTCGTCTTTCCCGCCCCCATGGGGCCGACCAGAACGAGCGGACTAGCGGGGGCCATCGCT
>NZ_JASBSF010000287.1 GCF_030149085.1 Microbacterium sp.
TCTGGCGCACCGTCGTCGATCGCCGGCGTCCGGAACCTGCCACCGCGCCATCGTGGACGAAGGCGATGGACAACGTCGGCCCGCGCCGCGCCTTCGCCTTCGGACTCGCCATGAACGTGCGACCCAAGAACCTTGCGATCGCGCTGGCGGCGGGTCTTGCGATCGGTTCAGCCTCCCTCAGCGTCGTCGGCAGCAGCCTGACGGTGCTCATCTTCACGGCCGTTGCGGTCTCTACTGTCGCGGCCCTGGTATTGGCGTACGTGTTCGGGAGCCATTCGGTTCGGCCTCGGCTCGAGCGCTTCAGCGACTGGCTCGTTGCGAACTCCTCACTCGTGCTGAGTCTCTCGGTGGTGTTGATCGGCGCGCTGCTGGCGATCATCGGCACCGTCAATCTGATCTGAGGCGCCGCGCACGCCCGCATGAGTCTTCTCCTCGTGAAACGGCGCGACTCGTCTATCCGGCGAGTGTCAGCCGCTGCTCGTCGCTGAACTCGCCGATGCCGCGCACCTTCGTGGCCTTAGCCGTCACGAGTTCGTTGAGCAGCTCGCCTATCACTACAAGAAGATCAACTATGTCCACCCCTTCCGGGAAGGGAACGGGCGGGTGCAGCGGATCTACTGGAACCGCGTTGCTCTCGCCGCCGGGTGGCAACTCGACTGGCACGCCGAAGCCCCGCCGGGAAACGCGACCCGGCGGGGCTTCGGTGATCTCGTACTACGCGCCGCGCTTGGCAAGCGGGGCTGCGGGGGCCTCTGCCGGGGTTTCTCCCGCAACCGCAACCTCACCGCGGTGGGCACGGACCTCATCGAACGAGGTTCCGTAGTACGCCGCCTCCATGAGTGTTTTCATGTCGGCGAGCATGGGCATCCGGGGGTTGGCCGGAGCGCACTGGTCTTCGTAGGCAGCCATCGCGAGCTCGTCGAGGCGGCCGATGAAGGCCTCCTCTGCGACACCCTGCGCCTGGAAGGAGCGCTCGATGCCGACGAGGTCACGCAGCTTCTCCACGGCCCGGGCGTAGGACTCGACACCCTCTTCGGGGGTCGCGGCCTTCAGGCCCAGGTGCTGTGCGATCTGCTGGAACCGTTCGGGAGCGATGTAGCGCTCGTACTTGGGCCAGCTGGTCAGCTTCGTGGGGATGCGTCCGTTGTAACGGATGACGTGAGGCAGGTAGATCGCGTTGGTGCGTCCGTGGATCAGGTGGAACTTCGATCCGGTGACGTGGGCCATCGCGTGCACGATCCCGAGGAACGCGTTGCCGAAGGCCATACCCGCGATGGATGCCGCGTTGTGCATCTTCTCGCGTGCCTGGATGTCGGCGGGGTCCGTGCTGCCGGGGCGAGCCTTCGCGCTACGTTCGATGTTCTCGAAGATCAGCTTGATGGCGTGCAGGGCCAGGCCGTCGGTGTAGTCGTTCGCGTACACCGAGACGTAAGCCTCCGTCGCGTGCGTGAGGGCGTCGAATCCGGCATCCGCCACGACCTTGGCCGGCAGAGCCGAGGTCAGGACCGGGTCGATGATCGCCACCGACGGGGTCAGCGCGTAGTCGGCGAGCGGGTACTTCATTCCCGTCTCGTCATCCGTGATGACCGCGAACGGCGTCATCTCGGAACCGGTACCCGACGTGGTCGGGACGCAGACGAGCTGTGCCTTCTTGCCGAGGTCGGGGAACTTGAACGCGCGCTTGCGGACGTCGAAGAACTTCTCGCGCATGTCAGAGAACTGCACGTCGGGGTTCTCGTAGAGCAGCCACATGACCTTGGCAGCATCCATCGGGGAACCACCACCGAGCGCGATGATCGTGTCGGGGTTGAACTCACGCATCTCAGCGGCACCCGCGACGACGCTCGAGAGCTTCGGCTCGGGCTGCACGCGGTCGATGATCTGCAGGTGCACGCGGTTGCGACGACGGTTCAGCACATCGATGACCTTGTCGACGAAACCGAGGTTGGTCATCGTCGGGTCGGTCACGATCGTGACCCGCTCGACGTTCTTCATGTCGATGAGGTAGCGGATCGCGTTCGGCTCGAAGTAGGTCTTGGCCGGAACCTTGAACCACTGCAGGTTGTTGTTGCGCCGACCGACACGCTTGACGTTCACGAGGTTCACCGCCGAGACGTTGTTGGAGACGGAGTTGCGTCCATAGGAACCGCACCCGAGGGTCAGGGACGGCATGAACGCGTTGTAGATGTCGCCGATGCCACCGAGAGCCGAGGGGGCGTTCTCGATGATGCGGACGGCGCGGACGCGCTTGGCGAACTCGTCGATGACGCTCTGGTCGTTGCTGTGGATCGCGCCGGAGTGGCCGAGGCCGTCGAAGTTGACCATCTGCTCAGAGAGCGAGATGCCTTCTTCGGCGTTCTTGGCGCGCAGCACGGCGAGCACCGGAGCCAGCTTTTCGCGGGTGAGCGGCTCTTGGGGTCCGACGACGGCGCACTCGGCGAGGAGCACCGAGGTGTCTTCGGGCACCGTGAAGCCGGCCTGTTCGGCGATCCACACCGGGGACTGTCCGACGACCTTCGCGTTGAGCTTGGCCTCGCCGCAGTTCTTGGCGTTGGCGTGGACGCCGAAGATGAACTCTTCGAGCTTGCGCTTCTCGTCGGCGTTCACGACGTAGGCGTGCAGGCGCGTGAACTCGGCCATAGCCTCGGTCGCGATCGGCTCGTCGAGGATGACTGCCTGCTCGGAGGCGCACACCATGCCGTTGTCGAACGCCTTGGACAGCACGACGTCGTTGACGGCGCGGCCGACCTTGGCGGAGCGTTCGATGAAGGCAGGCACGTTTCCAGCGCCGACACCCAGTGCGGGCTTGCCGCAGGAGTATGCCGCGCGAACCAT
>NZ_JASBSF010000288.1 GCF_030149085.1 Microbacterium sp.
AGGCCGCAACCGTTGGTGAACGCGATCAGCCTCGGCATCACCTGGGATGGAGAGCCCGGCTACTACTACGCCGCGTTCCTCGCGCCCAGCGACCGTTCGCAGGAGTAGACCCAGGCTCGATTGCTACGACTGCGGTGAACCCAGCAGCCGCAGGACCGCGATGACATCCTCGAGGTCAGCTCCAGCGGATGCCGATTCTTCCGCGAGCGCACGGATGCGGCGCATGACCGACTCGGAAAGCACGGCAGCGGACGGCGCCACCCGCGTGCCGGCCGCCGTCCGGGTGATCACAAGACCGTCTTGCTCGAGCATCTTGTAGGCCTTCGCCGCTGTCCCCGCGGACACACCGAGATCGGTGGCGGTCTGACGAACCGACGGCAGCCGCTCATTCGCCGCGAAGTGCCCTGCAACGATCAACCCCCGAAAGCTGCGATAGATGTCGATCGCCGATGACGTGTCCCGCTCTGCGACCGGTGGCTGCACCGCCGTCATGACGAGACCACCGAACGCTGCGGATTCGTCCTGGCTGCATACTGTGCAGCGACGGTGACGGAAGGCAGAATCCGGTTCAGTGCGACGTTGATCAGAAGCACGAAGGCCACGACTTCGAGCACTGGCGCAGCCACCGCGAGACCGGCTGCGAGGTCAGCGTGACGCCATGTCACCTCGTAGGGCCCGCCGGCATCGCCGCCGATCACGAGCTCTCGCACGGCTCCGACCTCGGCGATCATGCGCCAGGCCCCTGCCAGGGCGAACAGCATCGCAGCGACCACGAGCGTGTGGATGCCGGAAGCCGTCTGCCGCCGCAGCTGACGTTCGGCGTCGACGGTATCGGGGCGCAGGAAGGGTCGTGCCGCGCTGCGGTCGAGCGCGACCCACGCGAGCCCGAGAGCAGCGGTCAAGGCCACAAGCACGGGCACACCGAAGGTCCAGCCGTAGTAGTTCATCCGGATCGGGTCGATGCCGGGCTCGTTGACGATCGGCAGCGCCAGCCATCGCCAATTGCCGTCAGAGTCCATCTCCGACGTCAGGCCTCCAAAGACGGTCGTCGCGACCAGGAGCACCGCGACAACCACCGTGGCAGTCATCGCCGTGCGGCTGCTGAAGCTGGCCCAGTGTCTCCGCACCGGCGAGAGCGCGGGGATCTCCGGGGGGCGCGTTCCCCGCGTCACGATCAGTCCGAAAACGATCGCGAGTCCGAGGGTTGCGGCAGCGAGGCCAGGCGTGAAACGCCACCAGCGAATCGCCTGGCCGACAACCGCGTAGTCGATGATCGCGGTGGATGCCGCGAGCACAAGGATCATCACAGCGCCCCAGGCAGCGATCATCCGACCCTCGGGTGCGTACTGGGCGAGCACCGCCGCCGGCGGAGCTTCAACGGTTGCCGTCCGACGGACGCGCGAGCGGGTGAACGCGATCACAACCGGTGCGATGATGACCGCAAGCGCCAGGGAGAACAGTGGCGTCGACCACAACAGTCCCGCCACGTCGATCGATCCAATGCCGTTGCCGAGTCTCATTTCTACCTCCACCGCTTTGTACTACGTTTCTAACACAAGTTGTTCCACGCACCTAGTACAAAATTGAAGAAGATCATCGTTATCCCCGGCCCCCTCCACGCCTCGCCGGCCGCAACAGCGAGACACTGGGAGCGTGGACAAGACGCCTGTCTACTTCTACTCGTCGACCTCGAACCTCACCGGGCGCTTCGCGCAGCACCTGGCCGAGGCGACCGGCCGGGCGGTGCACAATCTCGCCGACGCGAGCGTCCGTCGCACCGAAGCATCCGGCCCCTGGGTGCTACTAACCCCGTCGTACAAGGCGGGGAACGCCGACGAGGTGACCCTGCCCGCAGGCGTCCGCAGTTTCCTTCGCTCCCCCGCGAACCGGCGCCGGATGGTCGGGATCATCGGCTCGGGCAACCGCAACTTCGGCGTCTACTACCAGGCCGCGGCCCGCGAACTCGCGACTCAGTCGGGCAGACCCGTGCTGTTCGAGTTCGAACTGGCGGGCACCCCCGAAGACGTCACCCACTGCGCGGAGATCCTCGACGACCTGGATGCCGCACTCGCTGCATCCCATCCGGAATCGTGATCCGGAGCCACCGGTCCGCGGCGATGGCATCCTGAAAGAGTGACCCGCCGACCCGGACTTCGCGCGCGCTTGCTCGTGCCGCTGTCGGGGGATCCGAACGGGATGCCACCCTGGGTGCAGCGGCTCGAACGCGGCGATGATGCGGGGCTGTTTGTCGAAGACGGCGCAGCGTGGACGGTGCACGCGGGCATGCCGACTCTCGTTGCCGGCATCCGCGCCCTGCTGATGCAGGCTCTGCATCCGGGTGCGATGGCGGGGGTGCACGACTGGTCGCGCTACCGCGAGGACCCCCTCGGGCGCCTCGCGGGAACCGTGCGCTGGGTGATCTGCGTCACGTTCGGCTCGGAAGAGCAGGTGGATGCCGAACTCGGCCGCGTCGCCCGGTTCCACGGCGAGGTGGCAGGCGAGTATCGCGACAGCACCGGCGCGACTCGGGCATACTCGGCAGCCGACGCCGACCTCGTCGAGTGGGTCCATCTCGCTTTCACAGATGCCTTCCTCACCTGCCACGAAACCTGGGGCGGTCCGATTCCCGGCGGGCCTGACGCATACGTCAGCGACTGGGCTACTGCGGGCCGACTCATGGGCGTGACGGATCCGCCCGAGACCGCCGCGGAACTGCGCGCCCGCATGCACGGGTACCTCGACCGCGGCATCCTGCGCGGCGACGATCCCGGCCTGTTTGCCGAAGACGGCGCAGCGTGGACGGTGCACGCTGGTATGCCAACTCTCGTTGCCGGCATCCGTGCCCTGCTGATGCAGGCTCTGCATCCGGGTGCGATGGCGGGGGTGCACGACTGGTCGCGCTACCGCGAGGACCCCCTCGGGCGCCTCGC
>NZ_JASBSF010000294.1 GCF_030149085.1 Microbacterium sp.
CGGCCGATCGTGTGCGACTCGTCTTGTACGTCGTTGCTCACGCTCGAACCTCCGAGGCACCGACCGCGTCGGCATCTGCCTCCGCGTCGTCGATGCTCCGCAGACTATCGCGCACGTGGCGTTCGCCGTGACGACGACGCCACCAGCCATCGATCGTGCCGGCGATGCCACCGGGCAGGAACATGACGACGATGATGAACAGTGCAC
The DNA here is from genome assembly GCF_030149085.1 of Microbacterium sp. Lineage (GTDB taxonomy): Bacteria > Actinomycetota > Actinomycetes > Actinomycetales > Microbacteriaceae > Microbacterium. Next base: position 208 of record NZ_JASBSF010000294.1, read on the forward strand.
CAAGCAGGAACAGCGGCTCCGACAGGGGGATGCGCAGGAAGTCGGGAAGCGACGCGATCGCTTCGGACCCGGCGAGAACCGTGAGTCGCTGATCGAGCAGGGTGTACAGCACTCCCCCGACGATCGCACCCCACCGGAATCCGACGCCACCGAGCACGACCATGACGAGCACCGTGATGGTGAGATCGGCAGAGACGGAGCGCGGAACTGTTCCCGACTGCAGCAGCATGTAGGCGACCCCGGCCAGGCTCGCGAGCACCGCGGCGATCACGAAGACGATGAGTCGCACCCGGTAGGGCCGCAGGCCCAGGACCCGAACGCGCTGCTCGTTCTCGCGGGTGGCCCGGGCGAGGTGACCGAGGCGAGAGGTATCGACCCAGAGCGTCACGAGGTACACGATCACCAATACCGCTAGGGCGAACCAATACAGGTTGCGCGTGTTGATCACGCCGACGAGGAATTCGGGAACCTGCTCGGTGTTCAGGCTCAGCCCCTCCTCACCGCCCGTGATCGCGGAATTGCGGCGGACGAGCACGGAGCCGGCCTGCGCGAACGCGAGCGTGACCATCGCGAAGGGGATTCCCGAGACGCGCATGGCGACCGCGCCCGTGACGAAGGCGATGATCATTCCTCCGATCAGGGCCACGAACACGCCGGGGAACAGGGGTACCCCGAAGTGCTCGAGCGCGATGCCGAGGCCATAGGCACCGGCGCCGAAATAGAGGGCGTGCCCGAAAGACAGCATCCCGGAGGTCCCCAGCAGCAGGTTGTACGACAGTGCGAGCGAGGCGAACACCATGCACAGCGAGAGCAGCGCGAGGGTGCCGGGCTGGTAGGTGGGGGTCGGAAGGATGCCGGGAATCGAGATGTTCAGCAGCGGCAGAACCGCCATGAAGATCACGAGCCCGACGCCGACGAGGGCCGGCCAGTATCGACGGATGCTCATGCCTTCCTCCCGAGAAGTCCAGAGGGTCGTACGAGCAGCACGACCGCCAGCAGGATGACGACGATGAAGTCTCCGGTGCCGCCGAGGTAGAAGTTCGCGAACTGCTGCAGCACGGCAACCAGCACGGATGCCACCGCCGCCCCAGTCAGCGACCCGAGGCCGCCGACGACCGTGACGATGAACGCGAAGATCAGCAGCGTCGATCCGAGGTGCGCCGAGACGAAGGTCGAGTAGTGCATCGCCAGCACGCCGCCGATGCCGGCAGCTGCCCCACCGATCGCGAAGACGAGTGTGAACGAGCGCCGGACGTCGATCCCGAGCGCCGTCACCATCGAGCGGTTCTCGACGCCGGCGCGGATGATCATGCCGTACCTCGTCTTCTTGAGGAACAGCACCAGTGCTGCCAGAACGAGTCCGGCGGCGAGCATCAGGATCCAGTACACGTTGGGGATGCGTGCACCGAGGATCTCGGTCGTTTCTTTGAGCCACGGCGGCCCCGAGATCGGAATGGCGTCAGTGCCCCACACCCCTTCGAACAGGGCGACGGCAGCAAAGGAGAGTCCTACCGTGACGAGCACTTGCTCGATGTGTCGCTCGTAGAGGGGGCGGATCAGGACGAGTTCGGTGAGAGTCGCGAAAACGGCACCGACGGCGGCGCCGACCAGGATTGAGACCAGGAACGACCACCAGGACTCGGTCCCGAGCGCCTGCGCGACCATCCATCCGAGGAAGGCGCTGAGGGTCAGGAACGCACCGTGCGCGAAGTTGAGGACGTGCATGAGGCCATAGATGAGGCTCAGCCCCGAGGCGACGAGGAAGTAGAGGGCGCCGAGACCGACACCGGTCACGAGCGTCAGGATGATGGTGCTCACGAGTGCGCCTCCGAGGATGGTGCGGTTCCGGCATCCGCCTGCCACTCGGCGTGGACACCGAGCAAGCGCTGGGTGAGGTCCTCGTCGTCGAGGATCTCGCGGGCGGGTCCGACGTGGACGACGCGGCCGCTGTCGATGACGATCGCATCGTGCGCGAGGCGCTTCACGACCTCGAGGTTCTGTTCGACCAGCAGGATCGGCACCGTCTTGGCAGCCTCTTCAAGGGCGTCAGCCACCTCGGTGACGATCTTGGGGGCGAGGCCTTTGGTCGGCTCGTCGACCAGCAGCAGTTGGTTGTCGTTCATCAGTGCTCGGGCGACCGAGACCATCTGCTGCTGTCCGCCAGACAGCGTGCCCGCCATCTGATCGCGACGGTTCACGAGGTCAGGGAAGAGCTCGGCGACGAACTCGCGTCGCGGGTTGCGCTGCCGTTCGGCCAACGCAAGGTTCTCGGCGACCGTGAGCTTGGCGAACACTTCACGGTCTTCCGGGACGTACCCGACGCCGCGCTGGACGATGCGGTGGGTGGGAAGCCCGTCGATCCGTTCGCCGGCAAGACGGACCTCGCCGCGGCGATGAATGAGTCCCAGGATGCCGCGCAGCGTCGAGGTCTTGCCGACACCGTTGCGGCCGAGGACTGCCGTGATTCCGGTGGCCGGAACCGAGAAGGTCACGCTCTCGACGACAGGTTGCCCAGCGATCGAGCAGCGCAGGTCGCTGACGTCGAGGATGGCGCTCATGCGGCGTTCCCGAGGTAGGCGCTCTGCACGAGCGGGTTGGCCATGATCTCTGCGGGTGAGTCGAACGCAATGATCGAGCCGAAGTACATCACGGCGACCTTCTCAACGAGCCCCATCAGCACGTCGATGTGGTGTTCGACCATCAGAACCGTGCATCCGGTTCTCTCCTGCAGCTCACGGATGTTGTCGACCAGGCCCGCGACATCGCCGGATGCCACGCCGGCCATCGGCTCATCGAGCAGCACGATCTTCGAATCCATCGCCAGGAGTACCGCGATCTCGAGCTTGCGCTTGTCACCGTGCGAGATGTCTCCCGCTGGCGTCAGGAGCTTGTGTGTCAGGCCCACTTCCTCGAGGTTCTGCAAGGCGCGCCGGGTTGCGGCATCCTTGCTCGCCGGAAAGTGGAAGAGCGAGTAGTCGTGCCCGACAGCCACCTGGGCGGCGAGCCTCACGTTCTCGAGCACGCTGAGCTTGGGAAACAGGCTCGAGGTTTGGAAGGTGCGCCCCAGCCCCGCCCGCGCCCGGGCGGGCACAGACATCCTCGTGATGTCTTCACCGTTCATCAGAACCCGACCTGCTGTGGGGGTCATGATGCCGGAGACGACGTTGAACAGCGTGGTTTTGCCCGCACCGTTCGGCCCGATGACGCCTACCAGGGAACCCGGGGCCACATCGAGGTCGACATCCTTCAGAATTGTCGCGCCGCCGATCTGCAGACCCAGCTTCTCCACCCGCAGGGCAGAGGGAGCCGGATGCTGCGCGGGCGCGGACGGAACCGGAGTGCTCATTGGTTCTCGGCCTTACTGCGCTTCGGCGGGGGCTACCGCGTCGGCAGACACCGTGTCGATCAGCTCGGGAACGAAGCTGCCACCGTCGGCGACGAGCTTGACCTGGTACATCTCCTGCAGCAGCGCGTGGTCACCCGCGCGCACAGTCAGGGTGCCCTTCGGACCGTCGAAGGAGTAGCCCTCGAGGGCCGCGATCATCGCATCGACGTCACCCTGGCCCTCGTCGATCGCGTGAACGATCATGAGCGCCGCGTTGAAGCCGTCGGGGCTGAAGAGATCGGGCGTGCAGCCGTCCTCTTCGAGCAGGCTGATCATCTCGGTGTTGACGGCGTTGTCGGGGGCGCCGGGGAAGTAGTAGTTCAGGAAGTTGATCTTCTCCGAAGCCTCACCGTACGCGCCGAACGTCGCGGAGTCGCCGAGGCCGGTGACCACCGGAATCGCGTCGAGCACACCTTGCTGGCTCATCGCCTGCCACATCGCGCCCGAGGTTGCCCCTGCCCATGCGACGAAGACGAGGTCGGGGTTGCCTGCGAGCACCTGCTGCGCGAACGGTGTGAACTCCGTGACGTCCTCGGCAACGAGCACCGAGTTGACCGTCGCACCCTGGCCACCGAGGATCGACTCGACTGCGGCGACGTTGCCCTGACCGAACGCGGTGTCTTGCGCGAAGACGGTCACCGTCTTGCCTTCGATGTCGTCGAGGAAGGTGCCTGCCGTCGCAACATCCTGCGAGCTCTGGCGGCCCGAGCGGAACGTGTAGTCATTGATGCCGGTGATTCCGTCGGCCGCCGCAGGACCGGAAATGTAGAGAACCTTGTTCTGTTCGGCCTGCTCCGCAACCGCCAGCGCCACACCCGATGATGCCGTGCCAGCGATGATGTTGACGCCGTCACCGATGAGTTCTTTCACGGCGGTCACAGCCTTGTCGGGATCGCCGGCGTCGTCACGGTATTCGACGTTGATCGTCGTGCCGTTGATCTCGTTCGTCCCGTCGGTCGCGTACGACATCCCGGCGCGGAAACCGCACAGGTACTGCTCGCCGTACCCGGCAAGTGGACCGCTTTCGCTCGAGACGATGCCGACAGTGACCTCGGAGGGTCCCGCCGTCTCGCTGCCACCGGCGTCGCCGCCGTCGGCCTGCGGCGCACAGGCCGCCATAACAAGGGCGCTGGTGGCGACCACCGTGCCCAGGAGCAACTTCTTCGTAACCCGCATGTGCGTGCCTTTCACCGTTGGAAGGGGCATACCTGAAAGCTGATTCAGGTGGCACCTACAGTAGGTCACGGAGTGGCGCGGGGCAAGTCGTGGCAGCGGGATGTCGGCATCCGTTACCCATTCGCGACCGATCGCATTTACATACCTGCGTTATATATCGGAGGTATATAGTCGAGACCGTGACAGACCCCGGCCCCATCGAGACGATCATCAGCGCGGCCTACTCACTGGGTCGCATCGCGGCACACCGCACCGGAAACGACACCCCCGCGGCGCAGTGGCGGGCTCTTGCCACCCTGGAGCGGGAGGGCGCGCTTCGGATCGGCGAACTGGCTTCGGCCGCGCGAACGACGCAGCCCGGGATGACGCGCTTGATCGGCCAGATGGCGGATGAGGCGCTCGTGACCCGCTCCCCTGACCCCGACGACTCACGCGCGACCGTGGTGCGCATCACCGCGGATGGGCGAGGAGCCCTTGCGCGCTGGCGGGCACAGCTGAGCGAGACACTCGCACCCCTGTTCGCCGATCTCACCGAAGACGACCGTGCCGCGCTCGAGCGCACTGCTCAGCTGCTGCGCGAACGCACGATCGAGGTCCCCCTCAACACATCAGGACGGAACCAGTGACCGCATCCACCCACGCCCCGACATCCGCCGCGTCGGTCTGGCGCCAGCCGGCACAGGTGTGGGCCGTTGCGTTCGCCTGTGTCGTCGCGTTCATGGGAATCGGCTTGGTCGACCCGATCCTCCCGGCGATCGCCGCCTCGCTCGACGCGACACCCGTGGAGACCGAGCTGTTGTTCACCAGCTATCTGCTGGTCACGGGGCTTGCGATGCTCGTGACCAGTTGGGTCTCGAGCCGGATCGGCACCAAGGCCACCCTCATGACGGGACTCGGGCTCATCGTGGTCTTCTCTCTGCTGTCGGCACTGTCCGGCAGCGTCGACGCGATCATCGGCTTCCGCGCTGGCTGGGGACTCGGCAACGCCCTGTTCATCTCCACTGCTTTGGCGACGATCGTCGGGGCGGCCATAGGTGGGAGCGGCGCGGCGATCGTCCTCTACGAGGCCGCCCTGGGCTTGGGTATCGCGATCGGGCCGCTCCTCGGTGGCCTTCTCGGCGAGGTCAGCTGGCGCGGGCCGTTCTTCGGGGTGGTGGTGCTCATGGCGATCGCCTTCATCGCGGTCGCCGTGCTCGTGCGCGGGACCGGTGAACGGCGAACCCCCATCCCCCTGTCGGCACCGATACGGGCACTGCGCACCCCCGCCCTTGCCGTGCTTGCTGCCGCCGCCCTGTTCTACAACATCGGGTTCTTCATCCTGCTGGCCTTCTCGCCGTTCCCGCTCGGCTTCGGCGCAATGGGGATCGGGCTGACCTTCTTTGGCTGGGGCGTTGCACTCGCGATCACGAGCGTCTGGGTCGCGCCTGCGCTCGCGCGACGGATGCCTCGCACAGCGATCATGCAGGCCGTGCTGGCACTGCTTGCCGTCGACCTGCTGGTCGCCGGGCTGCTGGTCGAGTCGGCGGCGGCTCTGGTCACCTGCATCGTCGTCGGCGGGCTTCTACTCGGCGTCATGAACACGGTGCTCACGGAGTCGGTCATGGAAGCCACAGACCACCCCCGGGCCGTCGCTTCGTCGGCGTACTCTGCGGTGCGCTTCCTCGGCGGTGCGGCCGCTCCCCCGCTTGCCGCACTCCTGTGGCATGCGTTCTCGGCGAGCGTGCCGTACTACGTCGCCGCCGTCGCGGTTCTGGTGTCGGGACTGATCATCCTGCTCGGGCGCGGAGCCCTTACCCGCATCGACGGTCACGTCGCCGATGTGCAGGAGGAAGGCGCAGCAGTGCTCATCGGAGACGCCGGCTAGGCATCCTGCGGAGAGGTTCGCGCGAAGACAGAAACGCGGCCCGGGGAGAAATTCTCACCCGGGCCGCCTTCTTCGCGATTACCCGAATATCGCGAAGGTGTTGCTCTGACAACGAATCTACCTTTAGCGCCGGCTATGCGAACGCTATGTGAGAGCACTCTCACGCGAGGGGGTCGGATGCAGCGGCGCAGGCATCGCGGAAGCAACACGCGAGAGCGATGACAAGGTGGTGCACCCCCAGGGACTTGAACCCTGAACCCACTGATTAAGAGTCAGTTGCTCTGCCGATTGAGCTAGAGGTGCGGAGGTTTGCGACGCTCAGATTGCGCGGCGAACCGAGGGTCTACTCTAGCATCACGATTACGTCACCGAGAAATCGCGGGAGGCGCCGCCGCCTATCCTTGGTCTGTGAGCTTCTCTCCCGCGATGAACAGCTTTGACGCACCCTTCGACGGCGATCTCTCGGCAGAACTCGACCTCGCGCTGCGGCTCGCGGATGCCGCTGACGCCGTGTCAATGGCCCGGTTCGACGCGGCTGATCTCGACATCCGTGTCAAGCCTGATGCCACGCACGTGACGGAGGCTGACCTGGCCACGGAGCGGGCCATCCGCGACATCCTGGAGTCCGAGAGGCCGACGGATGGGATCTTCGGCGAGGAGTTCGGGGCATCAGGCAACGAGGCACGGCAGTGGATCATCGATCCGATCGACGGCACAGCGAACTATCTCAAGGGAATCCCGATGTGGGCGACGCTCATCGCCCTCGCGATCGACGGCGTGCCCCGTGTCGGTGTCGTCAGCCAGCCCGCGCTCGGGCGCCTCTGGTGGGGCGCTACCGGGCTCGGTGCGTGGACCGCGAACCCATCGGGTGAAGCGACTCGGCTGCAAGTATCCGACATCGACTCCCTCGACAGGGCGAGCGTCAGCTTCCAGAGCATCGGGCAGTGGGACGAAGTGGGTCGTGTCGATAACCTCATTCGCCTGACCCGCGCCGTGTGGCGGGACCGCGGATATGGCGACGCCTGGCCCTACATGCTGCTGGCCGAGGGCCGCCTCGAGATGGTCGCCGAGTTCGGTGTGAAGGAGTACGACATCGCTCCCTACGTTCCGATCCTGCAGGAAGCCGGCGGCCGGTTCACGGCGGTCGATGGCACTCACACGCTGAGTGACCGATCCGGAATCGCCACGAACGGCATCCTGCACGACGCCTTTATCGACCTGCTGCGTGGCGACGAGGCGGCGTCATGATCACCCGAGCACCGCGCGCGGCGCTGCTGGCACCGATCCTGCTGGCGGCACTGGTCCTTGCTGCGTGCTCGACAACCCCCACTCCGGAGCCCACGTCGGCAACCACCGAATCCGCCCCGCCCGCAGGGCCGATCGAGACCCCGGATGCCTCCCCCAGCTCAACAGCAGAGGCATCAGCACCGACGTGCGACACGCTCATCTCCGCCTCACTGGTCGACGAACTCACCAGCTACGGATGGACCTCGCGGGCCGACGATTTCCTCGTCGGCGCGACGGTCGTCGAGGGAGGCCTGCAGTGCACGTGGGCGGACTTCGACGGGCCCGCGACCGACAACCTGCTGCTCTTCGGGTGGGCACCGATCGCCAGCAGCGAGGCAACGCGCCTGCAGACCGAACTCATCGGTCAAGGCTGGCTGCGCGAGGACGGCGCCCAAGGCACCTACATCACGACAGACCCGCAATACGCCGTCGCGGTCGATGAGGACGGGTACGGCATGACCTACCTGTTCGGCGACGGATGGGTGACTGTGGCACTGACCAAGCAAGGCCTCGTGCTGATCGAACGACCCGACGCGTGAGTTCGCTCCGGTTGAGCCGCGCCGTTCCGATAAAGTCAGAGCACTGTCGCCTGACCCGAACGGACGGCATCGATGCCCGGACTGTCCCGCCGCCACTTCCTTACCGGCGTTGCAGCGCTCGCTGCCGCCACCGGACTGAACGTCGACGTGCTCGGACGCGGTCTTGCGGCGCGCGCGCAGACGACAGCACAGACCGCTGCCGGCATCCCGACGACCCTGCAGCAGACGATCCTGCAGGGCAGCGTCATCCAGGGGTCCTACCGGGGACTCGTGACCGGGCCGGGCGAGCCGTACATCCCTCGTCTCGACATCCTGCGTGCCGCGCCCGCGGGCGCGCGCACGACGGCACGACGCTCGCTGCTGTACCTCGGGCACCTCTCTGATCTGCACGTCATCGACGCACAGTCCCCCGGCCGCATCGAGCCGATGATCGTGCAAGACCACTCGGCGTGGGGCTCCGCGTTCCACCCGCAGGATCCACTGAGCCCACATGCGACAGCAGCAATGGTGCAGGCATTCTCGGATGCCCGGTACAGCCCTCTCACGGGCGCGCCGATGAGCGCCGCGATCGTCACCGGCGACTCCGCCGACATGCACTCGCACATGGAGCTGCGGTGGTACATCGATCTCATGGACGGCCTGAGCGTCGATCCCGCCTACGCGAGCTCGAGCTACCAGGGTGTGCAGGCCTGGGCCGAAGCCACGTGGGCGTACCGACCTGGTGACCCGAGCGGCGGCGCCTTCGGCGACTACGGGTTCCCGCAGCTTCCGGATCTGCTCTCGCAGGCGATCGCGAAGCCTGTCGACTCCGTCGGCCTGCCCGCCCCCTGGTACGCCG
>NZ_JASBSF010000084.1 GCF_030149085.1 Microbacterium sp.
CTGACTAGGCGAGGCCCCAGGGGAAAAAGAGGGTGAAGAGGGCGGCGGATGCTACCCAGAAGGCGGCGATGAAAACGACGTCGCGGGTGCGGAACGGGACGAGATGGCGCTCGGTGCGATCGGGGTAGGCGCCGAAGGCGCGGGAGTCCATCGCGAGGGCGACCCGCTCGGCGTGGCGGATGGCGCCGGCTAGCAGTGGCACGAGGTAGCTGGCCCACCGGCGCAGGCTCGCGATCGGTCCGCGCCCGCGGTGCGCGCCGCGGACGCGATGGGCTTGGCGGATGATCTCGAGCTCGTGACCGAACCGGGGCACGAACCGGAAGGCTGCCAGCGCCGTGTACCCGATCCGGTAGGGGACGCGCAGCTGCTGTACGCAGGCCCGAACGAGGTCGGGGCCGGTCGTGCTGAGGCCCGGGATGAGCGACAGCGCGAGGATCGCCGCAAGCCGGAGGCCCGTTGCAAGTCCGATCTCGAGCGCGCCGGCGTACAGCGTCCACGCCCCGATCTGCAGCACGGGCGGGGTGTTCGCGACGAGTGCGGCATCCGTCCACAACGAGAAGCCGAACCCCAACACCAGGGTCGCGCCGGGTATCACCAGCGCGAGAAGGACGGCGGATCGGATGCTGAGGCTGACGCCCACGAGCAGCACGAGGTACGACAGCGCCAGAAACGCCAGCGGTGTCGCAAGGTCGCGCACGAACACGAGCAGTACGAGGGCCGGAAGGACCGCTGCGATCGTGGCGAGCGGATTCAGTCCGTAGAGGAAGCGCACCGCCGAGGTGCGTCGCACTGCGGCGTAGGGGTCATCGGCGACGGATACCGGGAGCAGTGTCGGCGCGGTCGTCACGACACACCCCCGGGAAGGTCAGCGACCCGCGTGATCGTGCGCAGCTCCGGGTGCGTTGCAAGCGGCGCGAGGGCGCGCGCAAGTGGCGGCACCCGCAGCCCTGCGCGGGCGATGAGCTCGGCATCCGCGAACACGTCGCCCGGAGTTCCGGTCGCGGTGACGCGCCCCGCGTGCATGACGGCGACGCGATCGGCGTACTCGGCGACCAGTTGCATGTCGTGGGTGACGACGATGATCGTCGTGCCTTCGCGATTGAGGTCGCGCAGGAGCCCGAGAAGCTCATCTGCTCGCGCGCGGTCCTGCCCGAAAGTCGGCTCGTCGAGGGCGAGCACCCGGGCCCCGGCTACAAGGGCGGTTCCAACCGAGAGGCGCCGCTTTTGCCCGCCCGAGAGCAGGAACGGGTGAACGTGCGCTCGCTCGCGCAGCCCGAAGCGGTCGAGAAGATCGAGCGTGCGCCTCTCGATCTCGGCCTCGTCGAGGTGCTGGCGGCGCAGGCCATGCGCGATTTCGTCGAACACTGACGCTGCGATGAACTGGTGCTCGGGATTCTGGAACACGAACCCGACGTGGGTCGAGAGAGCGCGGTCGTCGAGTCGGGCAACGTCGAGGCCATCGATGTGGACCGTGCCGCGGGGCGGAGTGAGCACGCCGGCGAGGGCTTGGATCAGTGTCGTCTTGCCCGCCCCGTTCGCGCCGACGATCGCGAGGAACTCACCGTCGCGAACGTCGAGCGCGACATCCGTCAGCACCTCGGTCTTCTTACGGCGCAGCGTGAGCCCCCGCACCTCGATGCGCGTGCCGGATGCCGACGCGACCGCCTCGGTAGCCGCAGCCGTCTCGCGCAGAGCGGGCGGCGCGGGTTGACGCTCGAGCGCCTCGCGCAGCTCCTCGGGGCTGATCGGCAGCGGATCGAAGCGGTACCCGGCCTCACCTAGCCGCAGAGCCGCGAGGGTCGAGGTCGGCAACCACACGCCGAGCGCGTGCAGTTCCGCCGCGCGCCCCCGCAAGATCTCGTCCACGGCGCCATCGGCGATCACGACGCCGGCAGCATCGAGGACGACGACGCGGTTCACGAACGAGGCGGCGGCATCGAGGTTGTGCTCGATCAGCACGATGCCCTTGTCGCCGGATGCCGCGAGCTCGGTCAGCGCGGCGTAGACGTCCTCGATGCCTTGCGGATCGAGGTTCGCGGTCGGCTCGTCGAGGACGAGAAGCGGGGAACCCATAGCGAGGGCGCACGCGATCGCGAGGCGCTGCCGGCCGCCACCGGAGAGGCGATCAGGATTTTCGGTCCGCCTCTCCCACAGTCCGACGCGGCGCAGCGCCGCTTCCGCGCGGGCGAGCACCTCGGCCACCGGGAGACGCAGGTTCTCGGGTCCGAAAGCTACCTCGTCGAGGAGCGTGCCTGTCACCAGCTGGGCGTCGGGATCCTGGAACACGATCCCGACGTGTGTCGACAGCTGCGCCACGGAGTGCGTCGCCGCATCCATCCCGGCTACCTCGACGCGTCCCGACAGGGTCGCTGGCACGGCGTGGGGGATGAGTCCGTTCATCGCGAGCGAGAGCGTGGACTTGCCCGATCCGCTCGGCCCGAGAAGCAGCACGACATCGCCGCGCGACACCGCGAACGACACGGATGCCGGGGTCGCGGCATCCTCGCCCTCGTGCGTGATTCCGACGTCACGCAGCCTCAGGAGCGGCGTTGACTCGCCCCTGAGGCTCGCCTCCGGCGCCGCCGTCTCGCCGAGCGAGGGGGCGACGGATGCCGAGCGCGCGGCGGAATCGGGGGGAGCTGTCACGGGTCCTCGTCGGAAAGGGAAGTA
>NZ_JASBSF010000302.1 GCF_030149085.1 Microbacterium sp.
CCCCGCCGACACGCCCGCCGTCGGATCCACGCTCACCCCACGCTCAGGTACGAAGAGCCCGTTTCATGGTGTGTCCCAGCGACCGCAGTTCCTCGAGGCCCGTCGGGACACTGCTCTGGAGGCTGGTGATCAGCCGGGTCATGATCTTCTTCCCTTCGGCTGGTTGGTCGGCCTGGTAGGCGTCGATGACGCGTTGGTAGGCCTCCCAGCTGACCGCGAACGGGGTGTGGCAGTCCTGGTCGAAGACGTTCAGCAGCCGGAACCACTGCTTCTTTGTCAGCAGCGCGGCGCGGGTCCGTGCGATCCGGCGGATGCCGTAGAGCGGGTCTTGGGAGCGACCCCGGTGACCGAGGGTCTCTTGTTGGAGGCGTTGGCGGCAGCGGTCGAGTTTCTCCCCGGCCAGTGCGACGACGTGGAACGGATCCATCACGGTGGTGACATCGTCGATGGTCTCCACGGTGGCGGACTTGTAGCCGGTGAACCCATCCATCGCGACGATCTCGACGCCGTCACGAAACGATTCGGACTGCTGCTGGAGCCACTGCTTCAGCGCTTGCTTGGAGCGGCCCTCGACGACTGCCAACAGCCGGGAAGGGCCGGTGTTGGTCCTTGTCGGGGTCAAGTCGATGATCACGGTGACGAACTTGTCGCCGAAGCGGGTGTGGCGCCACACGTGCTCATCAACCCCGATCGTGGTGACCCCGTCGAGTCGGGTGGGGTCGTGGAACAGCAACTCGTCGGCGGCGGCGAGGATCGCGTCGCTGCAGGTGTTCCACGCGACCCCAAGGATCGCAGCGATCCTGGCGATCGAGAGCCGGTCGAGCACGATGTGCTTCACCGCCAGCGTGACGGCGTCTCGAGACAGCTTCCCTCTGGTCGGTGCCGCCGCGCACACGTCGTGGCGCCACACCCGACCACACGGCCTGCACCGGTACCTGGGGACGATGACCTGCAGGATCGTGGGTTTCCAACCGAAGGGCACGTGCGCCAACTTCCGCACCACCGTGTCATGCCGGGAGCCGGGACCCGCGCATGCGGGGCACGGACCCGCCGGCGTCGTGGGGGTGCAGACCAGCACGGAGTGATCCGGATGCACGATCTGATCCCTCACGGTGAGGCCGAGTCGATCGAGTCGGCAGAACGAATCCAGACATGGTGGGGTAGCGTTTCGCATCAGGGCCCTCGGGTTCTTCGGTGGTGATTAGACACCTTCATCCAAGCAACCCGGGGCCCCCTCACGACACCGCGCCATGCCAAACATCCCGACCATCGCCGACACCGTCGTCAGCTGACCATCCACCCTCATCTGTGAAGAGCCAACAAACCCCAAGACCAGCCGGTCTCGGGAGAACTCGCCCTCCACTAAACCCGGGGCGGTTCAACCTGACCACCCCCAGCGCCGCCCCTCCCGAAGGAGGGGCGGCGTTTTCGCGTTTCACTCCGACCAATCCACCAGATCGACAGCCGTCCACGCCGGGTCAAGCTGGATCGCCGCACCCCCAAAAACCCGCCGGTTATGCAACGCCGGCATCACCACCCGACGCCCAGGGATGCGAACGTCCCCGACGTAGCCACCCCAATAGGAGAACGTCGAGTTCGACCCCACCAACGTCGACGCCCCACACAGCACCCGCAGATGCTCAACCGCACCGGTCGGAACGAACGTCACGACCCCTGGCAGCCGAAGGTTCGCCCTGCACCAGTCCGGATCATCCGACACCACCGTCACCGTCCCGTCGAGCTCGAACCGCTCGAACGCGGCGTCGAGATACCGCTGATAGTTGAAGCCGTATTGGGCCCGGTGCTCGGGAACCGAGTAGTAGTCACCCCGCCTCACGTTCACGACCACACCCAGCTCAGGAACGCCTTCAAGGGCCCTGCTGGGCAGGAGTCTCGTCGCGACAAAGTTCTGGAGTTGACCACGGGTGAAGTCGACCCCGAACCCTTGGAATAGCCGGTTCTCACCCCACGACCGCTTGTCGATCAATCTCACCTGCGCTTGTTCGATGATGAGTTCACGGATGGCTGGGAACCTGTCGACCCAGGGCCGCATCGCGTCCGTGCAGAACACCCGGTAGTCATCGCCGGCGGCCTGCCTGATGTGGGCGTGGAGCCATAGGTAAAGGAAGTTCCCGAACCCGAGACCGACGGGCTGCGTCCACAAGATGCGCCGACTCCCGACCCTCAAGATTCTCGTCGCTGCACCCTTGGCTCGGTAGGCAAGGTCCCCCAGTCTCGTCATGTCACCTGATCGTACCGTTAGGCGGCGATATTCACGACGGCGGCCCGCAACCGCTCCGTCGACGTCGCCACATACAACTGCGTCGTCGTCAGCGACGCGTGCCCGAGGAGCTGCTGCACCACGACCAGGTCATGCGTCTGGTCATGAACCGCGGTCGCGAACCGGTGCCTGAGCTTGTGTACCGTCCACACCCCAGGCAACGCCCTCGAGGCCAGCTTCCCGACCCACGCCGCCGACATATGCCCCGACTGCCCACCCGGGAACAACCACCCCCCAGGCTCGCAGCGAATCCGCATCATAGCCGCCAACCCATCCGGCACCGGCACAACCCGAACCTTGCCGCCCTTCCCGTGGACGAGGAGCACCCACCCGTCCCGCGCCCGCGTCAGATCCGTCGAGTGGATCCGCGAGATCTCGCCACGACGCAACCCGAGCTCGGAGGCCAGCCGCAGGATCAGGCGGGTGCGGTCGTCGGCGTCGTCGAGGCCGACGGCGAGGTCACCTTCGGGGATCGGCTGCGGGTGTGGGAGGGACGGTTTCACCCTAGGGATCGCGGCCGCGATGTCGTGCCGGCCAACGAACGCAAAGAACGACCGATAGGAGGAGCGGTGGGTGCGGCGGGTCTCCCTCGACCACGACCGGCCCCCGATCCACACCATGAGCTCATCGAAGCTGATGTCGCCGGGGGCGACGTCGACGGCGCGGGCGAGTTGCGCGAGGTGGGCGCGGCGGAGGTAGACGGTCTCGTCGGCGAGGCCGGTGGCGCTGTCAGCGCCGCCTGAATACTGACCCCCAGGTGCCGAGCGAAAGTTGACCCCCTCGGTCAGAGTGAGGGAGTGATCAGCGTGGAGGATTGGGCCGAGATCAGACGGCTTCATAAGTCGGAGAAGATGGCGATCAAGGCGATCGCGCGCCAGTTGGGGGTGGCGAGGAACACGGTCCGGGCGGCGTTGTCCTCCGATGGGCCCCCGAAGTATGAGCGTGTGCCGGCGGGGTCGGTGGTCGATGAGTTCGAGCCGCAGATCCGGGCGTTGCTGTCGAAGACGCTGGGCTGCGGGATGAAATCCGGACCGCTTGATATTCATGTTTCAGGCTGCCTTGTTGGTTTCGTACCAGTCCTGCTCTGCCTCGTTCGGGGTACGATACTGAAGCGCGGAATGCAACCGTTTCTGATTGTAACGCAACTCGATGTAGCGTGCAATATCCCGGATAGCATGCCGCCGGGTCGGATACACGGTCCGATGAACCCGCTCCACTTTCAAGGTCGCATTGAACGACTCAGCCCACGCATTGATGCTCCTATAGTTGTCAACTCGCGATTTCGCCGGTTCTGGGGTCGGTCTTGACGAGGTGGTAGACCTCGCGGATGACGTAGCGCTTGAGGCAGCGGATGATGTCGCGTTTGCTCTTGCCTTCGGCGGTGCGTCGGGCGACGTAGGCGATCGTCGGCTCGTGGAATCTCATCCTCACGATGACGGTCCGGTAGATCGCGGCATTGAGCTGGCGGTGACCGCCATGGTTGATGCGATGCTTCCCGCTGGTCATGCCCGACCCTGTGGGGATGGGGCTGATGCCGGCGAGCTTCGCGAACGCGGCTTCGCTCTTGATGCGCTCGGGGTTGTCGCCGGCGACGATGAGGATCTCCGCGGCAGTGTCGACACCGATGCCGAACTCGTCCAGCAGATGCGGCGCCCGCCGGAGAACGAGTTGCTCGATCTGCTCTTCGAGCTCGGTGATCTCCTCATTGAGCGCGATCCAGCGTTTCGCGATCGACCGGAGCGCGTGACGGTTCGCGTCCTCCGGCGTTTCGAGCCCACGGGGCCGGAGCGCGGCGCAGTGACGGGCGATCATCTTCTGCGTCTTCCGCGCCGTCTCGCGTCGGAGATCCTCGGTAGCGTGGACGAGCATCGCTTTGAGGGTGACCATCGCTCCGGTGCGATCCTTGACCGCGGTGTCGTGGGCGACTTTCAGCTGCCGGATCATCTCGACTACGCCGTCGGCGCTCTTCGGGACCGCGGTCGCGAACCCCGCGAGGACCGCCCGGGCGGCGTTCTCCGCGTCGAGAGTGTCGGACTTGCCGTTCAGGCGCCGCAACCGACGATCCGGTCGCGAGACCTCGACGACCTTGTGATCGTTCCGGCGCAAGAACGAGGTCAGCGCGGCCCCGTAGGAGCCGGTGCCTTCGATGCCGAACGCGATGATCTTCCCGAACCCGCTCGCCCACTCCAGCAGTTGCTTGAAGCCAGCTGTATCGGTCGCGATCGTGAGGGTCGCGAGGATCCCGCCGATGGAGTCCATCACTGCGGCGACGTGGATGTGCTTGTGCGTGTCGACGCCGATCACGACGTGCCCGGAGCGGGCGGGCTCGACTGCGGTCATGTTCTTCGGTCCTCCTGCCGGTTAGCGTGGTGTCACGCTGTCGCCGGCGGGTGGACAGGACTGTCATGGGGACGCGTTGTCGAGACTGCTCCAGGCTCCTATCAGGTCACGCCCGATCCGGCGGCAGCGGTTACTGCGCGCCCGGCCGGAGGCTCGACAGATCAACGCCAAGGCACCCTGCGGGCCAATCATAAGCAAGGGTCAGAACGCTCCGGCCAGGACTTCCTCATCCTTGCGGGATGCGGCAGAAACAGACTGACAGTCATAGCATTATCCGGCTAATCGGCCTTGGTGCTGGGTTTGGCCGGGTAATGCGGTCAGTCGGCGGTGAGTCGGCGGAGTTGCGCGTCGTGGTGGCGGACGGTGTCGGCGAGGGTATGGACGGCTTGTCGGAGAGTTGCGAGTTCGTCGGTGATCGCGGTGATGTTGCCGTCCGGCGCGGTCTGCTGGTGGTGCTCGATGATGGCGCGGAGTTCGGGGTTGCGGTAGATCGTGGACCGGGAGATTCCGGCGTGCTCGGCGACCGCGGCGATCGTGATCGGGTGGCCGTCTCGGGCGAGGTCGGCGCAGGCTCGTTCGATCTGGTTCAGCGTGGTGCTGGTCATCCGGTCTGTGTCTCCGTGTCGGCGATGAGCGCGTCGAGGCGGGCGATGAGCTTCTGGTGGCGTTCGGCCTCGTCGATCCATCCTCGTTGTTCCGCGTCGCGGGCGAGAGCGTCGGCGTCGACGCGTTGCGCGGCGAGGATCGGCAGTGAGGAGGGTTCGGACCGGTAGGACGGGCAGTGCTCGCAGATGTTCGCGTAGCTGCATGCTCCCTGCGCGGGGGCGCGGAGGCAGAACCCGCCGGCCATGCGGGACTTCAGCAGCGGGGCGTCTTTCCAGTCGCGTCCGCCGGTGATGGCCGTGAGCGGCAGCTGGGTGCGCCCGCCGGTGTCTCCGGCAGCGGGGGCGGTGGTGTTCTGTTTCGCGAGGTCGAGGGCGCGTTCGTATTCAGTGCGGACGGTGTGGTCGAACAGGCGCCCGTAGCGGAGGCTCATCTCCGCGGACTGGTGGCCGAGGAGGGCCATGAGGGCTTGCAGGGAGACGCCGGCGTTGACCAGCGCGGTCGCGTAGGTGTGT
>NZ_JASBSF010000307.1 GCF_030149085.1 Microbacterium sp.
GAGCGCTGCGCCAGCAAGGATCATCAGACCGCCTATCCAGAGAGCTCCGATGGAGAAGGTCCCGCCGGTCGTCGCCAGCGGCGATCCGGCGACGACCCGGATCGCGGTCCAACCGATCAGCTCACCCGTCGCCTCGACGTATACGGCCAGGTAGTGCGTCCCTGGAGTGGTGTTCGAAGGGATGCGGGCCGTGACCGTCCCGTCCGCCGAGACGACGGCGTCGGTAAGGAACGTCGGCGTGGAGTACATCCACACTTCCACCGCAGTGCCGGCCCACTGAGGATCCATACTGATGGTCAGAAGCTGCCCGGGTTCTGCCGTCTCCGCCGAGGAGATGTCGTCGCGCACGCTCGGCGGGAGATCAGTGCTGGGCAGCGGAGTGACCGTCGGCTGACCCGGCGGGGTGGTTCCGCCCGTGCCGGGGAGTGGCCCCGAGCCACCTCCGGTGCCCGGATCCGAGCCCCCGCCAGTGCCGGGGTCGGTGCCCGGGTCGGAGTCGGCGCCGATCAGTTCGACAACGCCCCAGCGGGCGGTGCTCTGGTACCCGGTGCCGGTGGGCTCGGCCCACGTCTTCACCGAGTAGCGGCCGCCGGGCCGACCATCGTTGACCTGGAAGTCGATGCCGTGCACCGTGTCCGGGCCCCCGAGGGGGACGTTGTTCTGCCCGCCGGACTGTCCCGCGAGGTTCACGGCTACCTCGACCCGGTAGCCTGCGTCGGTGCGCGTCGTGGCGCTCGCAGCGATCCGAGCCGCCTGCGTGGCGGTGTTGCCGGAGCCGAACGAGACCACGTTCTCCGCCGAGATGCGGATCTGCGTGTCGTTCGGGCCGTAGGTGCCTGCCTTGTTGTTCTCCAGGTCCAGGAACAACTCGACGCTGTCCTGCTGCCACGGGTCGCTCCCGGACAGGTCGTACACCGGGTCTGTCACATCGAAGAGCGCGTACAACGTGTTGCCCTGCCATAGCGTGCGCACCTCGGCGCTGGCACCGTCGCCTGAGCCCTCCACCGTGCGACCCGTGGTGGCTACCGCGGCGTCGGCGTAGACGGCATCCACGTCGCCGTCGATCTCGGGTGCGGCGAGCTCGGGCGCCTGGAGGAAGGACAGCGGCTCGAGGAAAGTGAGCCGTCCGGTCGCACCCGGCGAGTTCCAGGCCCCTGCGACGCCGCCAGAACCGATCAGACGCACATCGAAGTCTGCGCCCTGGCCGGCCTGGATCCCGCTGTGAGGCAGGTGCGCGACGGTGTAGGTGACCCCGTCCACGACCTCCTGACCGCCCGATACCGACCCTGCCTCACCCGCTGCATACTCGTACTGCTGGCCGCCGTAGGTGAACTCCACCCGCTCGGGCGTCTCCGCCGAACGCACCAGTACCGTCAAGTGGTCGGAGTTCCACCGCGCCTGCCAGCCGCCCGCGTCTTCGGTGAGGGTGTTGAAGGGCAGATTCCGCCACTCGGGGGCGTCGAGGAAGCCGTCCTCGGGGGTCAGGTCACCTTCGAAGACGTTCGCCGTCGTCACGAGGGGCGGCAGCCCCCCGTCGTCGCTGACCGCGCCATAGTACGCAGGCTTAGCCTGCAGGTCCCCGGTAAACAGCAACGGCTGCTGCTCCGCACGCCAAGACCGTGTGTCGGTCAGACCCCACACTGTCGCCGAATAGATCTTTTCGGCCGCCGGCGCCGCCGCCTCATACTCCCGCAGCAGGTCGAAGACGTCGCGGTAGAAGTAGCCCTGGCGGATGCGGTTCGACTCAGTCGCGGGGTTGATCGTCACGTCCAGCTCGGTGATCGCCTGCTGCAGGCCGAGGCCCGCGAAGCGCTCGAGTGCGCCGCGCAAGGCGGCGATGGGCGTATTGATGGAGGTGTGGAACTGGTGGCCCACTCCGTCGATCGGCACGTCGGCTGCGAGCAGGCGGTCGACGAGCGCCTTGTACTGCGCACCCTTGGCGTCGATCTCAGTGTTGTAGTCGTTGATGAAGAGCTTGACCGGGCGGTCCGTCCCCGGGGCAGCGTACTGGTCGTTAAAGGCCTCGTCGGCGTATTGGAAGGCGAGGCGGATGAACTCTTCACCAAGCACGTCGTGCCAACGGCTGGTCCGCAATCCATCGGGTGTCACTTGGTCGGAGATGACCTCGTTCACCACATCCCAAGCCACGAGCGGGTTCGTGTCAGAGCCGTACAGTCCGTAGTCGCGGGCGATGGATGCTGCCACGTTGAAGATGTGCGTGCGTAGACGGTCCCGCAACTGCTGCTTGTCGGCGTCCGACGAGGTGAGCTCGCGGCCCGCGCCGTCCTGGAAGAACCAGGCGGGGGTCTGCGAGTGCCACACCAATACGTGCCCGTACAGGCGCAGGTCTTCGGCCTGCGCGTAGTCGAGCAGGGCGGTTGCTTCGGCGTTTCGCGAAAACTCGTTCGGCCCGGTGTACCAGGCCTCTACCTTCATGTGGTTCTCGGGCGTGATCTGGTCGAAGTGGTGCTCGAGCAGCTGCGCTGCCGGCCCCGTCGTCTCTCGGGAGTCGATTGCGACGCCCACAGGAAAGTCAAGTGTGTCCTTCAACGGGGCGAGACTGGTATCCACCTGAGACGCCTCGGGAACTGAGACGCGCACCTGGTCGACGAGGAACGTCGAGGTGTTGCCGCTGTTGTAGCGCGCCTCGAAGTACAACTCGGCGGCAGTGTCATACGTCGGCACGGTGAACTCTCCGCGTACCGTCGTCCAGCCGTCCGAGGTCGCGTTCTCGATCTGTACGAGGTTGGCGTAGCTCTCGGACGCGCCCGTGACAGTGCGCATGGAGAGGGTCAGGCCCTGCCCGACGGTCGCACCCGGCGCGAATCGCACCGCGGCGCTCACGGTGTAAGTACTCCCTGACCGCAGCAGACCAACCACGTCACGTTGGATGCCGTCGCCCTCGTGCGTGCGCTCAGCGACCTGCGCAGCCGAAGAGGTACCGTCCGCGCCGTCGTCGACGACGGCGATCTGCGGATTCGATGTGCCCGAGCCCGCGCGAGCGAACCAGCCGTCGAGCTCGCCGTCTTCGAACGTCGTGTCGATGAGCACGTCGCCCGGCTGTTGCTCGCCGCCATCGCCAGGCCCGTTGGCGGGTGCACCCTCCGGCAGGCTGAAGGTCCAACCCTCGGCGAGGCGCTCCGACACGACTGTGCGGACAGCTTGCAGCGAGCCATTCCGGTCCCCGCCGCCGTCGTGCACGAGCACGACCTGACCCGGCTGCATCGCAGTGCGCAGGTTGGCTGTCAGCGTGTCCACGTCCTGGGTCGCCCAGTCATTGATGGTGTTCACGACCGCGAGTGGCTGCATCCCGAGGGAGACGGCCGCAGCGGAAGTGTTGCCCCACGAGCCGTTGGGAGCCCGGAAGAACGGAACCGGGTAGTCGTCGTCGCCAAGAGCGGTGCGAATCATGGTGAGGTTATCGGCCATGCGGGCTGCGGCCTGACTCTGCGTGAGCGAGCCCATGTCGTCGTAGGTCGTCGTATGGTTGCAGTGGACGTGCCCTTCGGCGACGATGCGCTTGAGGATGTCGCCGCCGCCGGGTGCGGTGATGTTCTGGCCGATGACACAGAAGACGGCCTTGATGTCATTCTCGGCGAGGAAATCCAGCAGGGCCGGGGTCGTTGCCGGATTCGGGCCATCGTCGAAGGTCAGGGCCACGACGTTGCCCGAACCCTGCGCGGCGGAGACAGGTGTGGTCGTGGGATTGGTCGCACCGCCCGGCGGAACCGACGGCGGCACTCCGCCACTGTCGGTCGTCGATTCGGTGGCGATCACGATGTCGTCAACATAGTAGGTGTACGCCGCGACGTCGGCGATGTCGGACGTACCGACGTATGCCTGAAGAGCGGAAACGTCACCGGTCGCTGTATAGGTACCCGAAATCGTCGTCCACGCGGACGCTGTGACCGTGGTGTTGCCGATCCAGGTGTACGCAGGCTTCATCACAATGCGCGCTGAGGTGTCCGGCGTTCCCGGGGCCAGGCGGAGCCGCAGTGAAAAGGTGTAGGTCTTGCCGGGTTCGTATATGCCGGTCGGGCTTTGGATCCCCACGTAATCGGCGTTGCGGTCGGCGACTTGCAGTACCTTTCCGCCGTCGAGGTCCACCACGCTGAGGGTGCTGTCCGTTCCGCCACTGCGGGACCAGTTCCCGGTGGTGCCGTCTTCAAAGTTCACGGAGTCAACGGTGACTTCAGCGGCGGCCGCTGGAGCGACGGCGCCGCCGAGGATGAGTGCTCCCACAGCAGCCAGCGAAACGAGGGGGGAAATGCGTCGAGGCACGAGCGCTCCTTTGCGCGGATAGGTTGTCGCAGACAACGTATGCGCACACGCGTCACCCATCACCCATGCCGTTACCGAAACGTAACGAAAATTGAAAGAAACTTTAGGTGGTCGCGCTCCCACGGCCCTTTCCGGATGCCGCGCGCGTCAATGAGGCGGTGCCGTGCTGCCGCGCACGACGAGATGCGTCGCAAGATCGATTCGCGGGGTGAGCGTGCCTGACGAGCGCGTGGCGGCGTCGAGGATCATGCGCGTTGCTTCCGATCCCATTCTGCGTAGCGGCTGATGCACCGTGGTGAGCGCCGGGCTGACCCATCGGGCCGGGGCAATGTCGTCGTAGCCGACCACAGAGAGGTCGTCTGGGAGCCGCATCCCCCGCTCACGAGCGGCGTCGTATACACCGAGGGCTTGCAGATCGTTACCCGCGAATATCGCCGTCGGCGCTTCGTCGAGCGCGATGAGCTCCCGAGCCGCGTCGCGTCCGCCCTCCACGTAGAAAGTGCCGAAACGCACCCACCGCGGGTCGACCTCGAACCCAGCGCTCGCCATCGCGGAGCGATAGCCGTCGAGCCGAGCCAAGGAGCACAACATATCCTCGGGACCCGTGATCGCCGCAATGCGGCGGTGCCCGAGTTCGATGAGGTGTCGCGTGGCGGCGAGGCCGCCCGACCAGTTCGCCGAGCCCACTGACGGCACGTCCGGGGGCGGGTCGCCTGCCGAATCGACAATGACGAACGGGATGCCGCGAGTGGCCAGACGGAGGCGTTGACGATCGGGGATAGCCGAGGCGACAAGAACAATACCGACGGGGCGACGCCGGAGAACCCCCTCGAGCCAGTCCTCACCGAGCGAGTGCGCGCCACCACTCTCGGTCACCACGACGGAGAGACCATGCTCCTTCGCAACCTCTTCGACGCCGGCGATGATCTCCATCGACCAGCTCGCCTCGAACTCGTGGAAGACCAGCTCGAGCAGGTCGCCACGAGGCTTCCCGGTCGCCGGTCGACGGGCGTATCCTCGGGCGCTCAACAACGCGTCGACGCGGGCCCGGGTGGTCGGCGAGATATCTCCATGCCCGTTGAGGACCTTCGAGATAGTGGCGACCGATAGCCCGGCTTCGGCGGCGATGTCGGCGAGACGGACGCGAGCGCCGGCACGCATGTTCATAGAACCATCCTATGGGCCAGCCGAAAGTTTCGGACTATTCCGTCACTCTGGGTCCTCCCCGGCACGAGCCGAAGCGCCTACCATTGGATCCGCTCGACGCCACCAAGACGGGGAGCACCCTCAGCCCACTGCCGGCAACTCGACGGTGACGGCGCGAAACCGGGCTCGATACGACGTGGGGGTGATTCCCACGACACGCGCAAAGTTCTGACGCAGTACCGCTGCGGAACCGAATCCGCTCTCCCACGCAATCCGGTCAAGGCCCAGGTCGGTGCGCTCGAGCAGCCGCTGCGCGTGGATGATGCGCTGGCGGGCAAGCCACGCCGCCGGTGTCGCGCCAAGGTCCGCCTTGAAGCGCCGGGCAAACGTCCGAGGCGACATGTGCGCTCGCGCGGCGAGCTGTTCCACCGACAGATCGGCGCGGAGGTTCTCGAGCATCCAGTCGGTCACCGGAGCCAGGGAGTGAGACGCCGCCACCGGCAGCGGCTTGTCGATGAACTGCGCCTGGCCGCCGTCCCGCTGCGGTGCGACCACCATTCGCCGGGCGATGCGGTTCGTCGCCTCTGCGCCGAGTTCCTGGCGCATGAGGTGCAGGGAGGCATCCAGCCCCGCCGCCGTCCCGGCGCTCGTGATGATCCGGCCATCCTGCACAAAGAGCACACCGGGATCCACGTCGATCTTCGGATAGCGAGCTGCCATCGTGTCGGCGTACATCCAATGGGTGGTGGCGCGACGACCGTCGAGCACCCCCGCGTCGGCAAGCACGAAGGACCCGCTGCAAATGCTGAGGACCCAGGCACCGCGCGCAACGGCTCGCTGGACGACGCCGGAAATGCGCTCGTCCGGCACGCCCCATCGGCTGCGAGGAAGCGGAGTCACGATGACCAGATCGGCTGCATCTGCGACGGCGAGATCCTCGTCAACCGTGATCGAGAAGCCCATGTTGCTGGGAACGAGACCGGGCTCGGTGGCCGCGATGTGGAAGTCGAAGTTCGGGATGCCGTCACTGGCCCGATCCAGCCCGAATGCCTCGCAGGCCAAGCCGAACTCGAACGGCGAGAACCCCGGCTGCACGATTGTCGCGACGGTATGGATCACGGTGTGCTCCTTGAGGAGTGAAGTCAGACGTGGCAGTAATCCTACGTCATGAGTCCTCCCTGCCACTAGTGGCTGTAATCAGCCACTCATAGCATTTCTGCCATGCTTATCCTCATTCTCATTGCCTCACTGGCCCTCTGGGGCACACTGGCGTCGGTGCGCGCGCTGCGTACCGATGGTGCACGACGTCAGCCAACCGACCCGCGGCGCCTCCCCTAGACGGTCAGGCCCGGTGCGCTTGCCTCGCCGCCTGGTAGACCTCGAGCATGGCCGCGGTCCGCGACGACTGGCGGAATCTCTCGGCGATCGACGGGTCGGGCACCGGCGCTGCACCGCCGCGGATGTCGGCGACGGCGCTTCTCAAGACGTCAGCAAGGGTCTCGGTCGCGTCATCCGGAACTGCCCACACGCCCGACCCGAGCTCTGCCACAAGATCCGGATCGCAAACGATCGACGGCGTCCCGAGCGTCGCGGCCTCGAAGATCGTCATCCCTTGCGTCTCAAACCCGATGGACGTCTGGACGAGGGCGTCGGCCGACCGGATGCGTCGCAGCGTTTCACGGTACGGCAATGACCCGAGGAAGAACACCGACGCACGAGCACGCTCGGCCACCCGCTGAGCGGCAGCGCGCTGCGCGCCATTGCCGATCACCTCGATATCAGCCTCGATCCCCGACGAAACCACTGCCTCGAGGAACGGGATCAGACGCTTCTCGGGGCTCATCCGCCCCACCCACACCAGGCGCGGAGGCCGGGACTCGGGAAGCCCGCGTGGGGATGCGAGGGCCAGTGCCAGCTCGTCATCGTCGATTCCGTTCCAGACGACATCGACGTGCGGGGCAACGCGGTGAGCCTCAAGGCGCCGCGCGAAGTGGGCTGAGGGCGCCGTGACGGCATCGGCCGACGACGCCAGCATGCGCAGGTACGCCCAACCATCGGCGCCCGCATCGGCAGGTTCCGACAGCGCCCGGCGACCCCAACGGTTCAGGACGCGCAGCACAAGGTTCGGGAAGGGAGCAACGGCACGGATGCCGACATCGACCCGGTTGTGGAACGTGAACACCACGGGGAGATCATGGCGACGGGCAAAGCGCAGGCCGAGGAATGCACCCCAGAAGTCACCCTGTACGTGCACGATGTCCACCGGACGACGCCCTGCCATCACCGCATCGACGGCACGATCCGCGCGCGCGTTCGGCCACGTCATCGCGTACTCACGATCGAGAGTCACCGGGATGGACGGCAGATCGGCATAGCCCGGATCGCCAGCGCGCACCCCCGAACGCGGTCCGTGCCTGCGGGGGGCGACGATCGTGACGGTGTGACCGGCCTTCTCGAGGAATCGGCGCTGCAGTCGCATCGACACCTGTGCGCCGCCGAGCGATTCGGCGTGCTGGTCGCCGAACATCACGACGTGCATTGCTACTCCGGAACGGGTTCGCCGCGGTACAACGCTTCGAAGGTGTCGAGCGTGCGGTTGATGTCATGGATCGCGACGGCGTCGAGGGAGGCCTGTTGCATTCGGCGCCGCTCGTCGGGCTCGGCGGTGAGCACATCCGTGAGGCGCGCCGCCAGCTCATCGGCATCGCCCGGGGTGAAGAGGTATCCGTTCTCGCCGTCCTGGACGAGGTGCGGCAGCGCCACGGCGTTGGCCGCGACGATCGGGAGGCCCGAGGCCATGGCCTCCATGGTGGCAATCGACTGGAGTTCGGCGATCGAGGCGATCGCGAAGACAGTCGCCCGCGAGTACAGCGCCCGCAGCTCCTCTTCGGAGGCGTGACCGTGGAACGTCACGCGATCCGCAAGACCAAGATCACTGGAGAGAGCCTCGAGGCTCTTGCGCTGGTCACCGCCACCGACGATGTCGAGCGTCGCCCCCAGAGCGGGTTCGAGCTTTGTCATGGCGCGCAGCAGCACGTCGATCTGCTTCTCGTTGGTGAGTCGGCCGACGAACAGCACCCGCTTGTCGGGGCGAGCCGTGAAGTCAGGCGTGTAGTTGTTCATGTCGATGCCGCAGGAGATGGGGATGACCCCCGTGATTCCCGTTGCCCGCTCAAGGTAGTCGGCGGCGCGGCGCGTGGGAGTCGTGATCACGCGGGTGAGTTGGAACGTCCGGTTCGCATCGGCCCACGCCCACCGGATGATCGTGTCGTTCCACGACTTCGGCATCGCCGAGTAGTCGAGGATGTTCTCGGGCATGACGTGGTTGGTCGCGACGACGGGGATCCCACGCTCGCACGCGATCCGGGTGAGGGCACGACCGATCACGATGTGCGACTGAATGTGAACGACATCCGGCTTCACCTCGTCCAGCACGATGCGGGAGTAGTGCTTCGCGCGCCACGGCCAGACGAACCGCAGCCAGTCGTGTGGGTACCACCGGTAGGAGTGGATGCGGTGAACGGTCATCTCCTGACCCTCGATCACCTCACGAAAGACGCCATGCTGCGCCCACGTCTTGCTCGGGGCCATGACGTGGACGTCGTGCCCGCGGGCGACGAGGCCGGCAGCGAGCCGCTCCGCGAATCGCGCGGCACCGTTGACGTCAGGAAAGAAGGTATCGGCACCGATGAGCACGGTGAGGCGGCCGTCGCCACCGGTATGGTCGCCGGTCGGCGAGCCGTCGGACGCGTCGAGGGAAGTCACAGAGGGGCTGCCTTTGCTGAACGGCGGTCGCACCGCGGGATGCGGCGTCACAACTGTACCTGAGCGACCCGAACGGTCCCGGGAGGCGCTCCACCGAGCCGGACCGATCCGACGACCGAGATCAGCGTCAGGAATGAGTCGATGACACCCATGAGCGAGGGGGATCGGGCTGCCGCGGATTTCTGGGCCGCAGGCGCTTCACCGCGGGCGGGTGCGGCCTTATGGTGATCCCGGACGATTCACTCACCACGGCGCATGACGGATGCGTCGACAGCCGGTTCCGGGAGAAAAGCATGGGAGACGCGATCGGAGCGGTACTTCCGCTCGCGGTGGGCATCGCCATCAGCCCGATCCCGATCATCGCCGCCATCCTCCTGCTGGTTTCCCCGAAGGCTCGTACGGCCGGCGCCGGGTTCGCCCTCGGATGGATTGTCGGCATCCTGACCGTCGTCGTGCTCTTTTTGGTCTTCGCGGCGGTGATCCCCTCACCGACCGTCGGTGGAACTCGCCCCGTGCCGGGAACCATTCACCTGGTTGTGGGCATCGTGCTGATCGGTCTGTCGGTTCGCCAATTCCGCTCGGCTGCCCGGACGCGCAATGGAGACAGAGAACTCCCGGCCTGGATGCGCGCCATCGACAGTCTCGGGTTCTGGGACGCGGTGGGGCTGGGCGTCCTGCTGGCCGCGGTGAATCCGAAGAATCTCCTGCTCGGCGCTGCAGCAGGAGTCGCACTCGGCTCATCCGGGGTTCGCGTGAGCGATGCAGCCGTCGCCATCCCGGTGTACGTCCTCGTTGCAGCATCGACGATCCTGGTCCCGATCATCGGCGTCCTCGTCGCGGGTGATCGGGCACACCAGCCCCTCGACGCGCTGCGGGCGTGGCTCGAACGAGAGCACACCGTAATCATGGGCTTCGTCCTGCTGATCCTCGGTGTCGTCGTGCTATCAAAGGGCATCACCTACTTCTGACCTGTTCCTCCTCATTCCTCACACCCACCCGAAAGGACCCACCATGACTGAGTTCCGCTATGGACCGGTCGAGCTCTACCTCGTCGGTTTCGACGGCGACCGCCCGAGCCCTGACACCATCTCCGCGCTCGCGGAGCTCCTGGAAGGCGGTCTCGTACGCCTTCTCGACTTCGTGATCGTGTCGAAGTCCGAGTCGGGCGATGTCGAGGTCATCGAGATCGAAGACCAGACCGAGGAGTATGGCTTCGGCGGTATCGAGCTCGCTGAGATCGGCATCACCGGCGAAGAGGACATCGCCGAGCTCGTCGAGCTGGTCGAGCCGGGCTCGTCCGCGGCAATCGTCGCTCTCGAGCTGCTCTACGCACGCCGACTCGCCGACCGACTCGCCGCCTCCGGTGGCGTCGTCCTCAGCGCCGAACGCATCCCCGCCCCCATTGTCAACGCCGTCATGGACCTGGCCGAACAGGCCTGAGAAAGAGGAGATCCAACATGATCAGACGAGTCGGCCGTCCCGGCCTCATCGGCCTCGCCGCACGCACCGCCGTCGTCGCGGGCACCGCCAGTGCGGTATCGGGCGCGATGTCGAACAACCAGCAGAAGAAGGCCCAGGCGCAGTACGAGCAGGAGCAGTACCAGGCAGCTCAGCAGCAGGCTGCGATGCAGCAGGCTGCCCAGCAGGCCGTCGCTGCGCAGATGGCGGCAGCTCCCGCACCGGCTCCCGCCGCGCCGGCGGCGCCCGCTGTCGATGTCGTTGCCGAGCTCCAGAAGCTCGCGGCGCTCAAGGACGCAGGCGTGCTCTCGGACGACGAGTTCGCTGCGGCAAAGGCCAAGCTCCTCTCCTGAGATCACACGGGAGGGTCGCCGGCAGCGTCTGCGGACTCGGCCGGCGACCCTTCGTCATTCTCCGTGGCGGCGTCGACGCCTGTGTCGTCGCGGGGAGCTTCTGTTGAGTCATCAACC